>NZ_JBSWYG010000014.1:0-179520 GCF_056160985.1 Roseibium sp. AWQ4_290 | reverse complement strand
CAAATCCAACATACTCTGACATGGTCACTCTCCTTTTATGCCTCTTGGGGCGTGTGCTACGACCCCGCATCATAGGCTCAGGAGAGTGGCCGCCGGAATTACGCTATGTATTACACCTATTTCTACGATAATTGCAGATCAAACAATTGATTCAACGGACCGCAAAGAGTTCAAACCGGCCTTGCGGCGGCGCCAGTTCCGACCTCGGCGAGTGACTGCTTGACCCAAACCAGCCCTGCAGTCGTTAGAGCCGATTGAAGCGAAAGTCTGCTACCTGCGGGTTTTGTTGAAAAAGTCTGGTTTGCAGGTCAGTTCGGCTTACTCTTTTTCTAGAAACCCGAATTTTGGTTAGGGGCTGGGGCCGGGAGACTGCACTTTTCTTTAAGCATTCGAGCTTTGGGCTTCTTGAAAGTCCATGCCGTCCCCTGTGCCGCACAGCGGCACAAACTGAAAATGATGGCGGCAAATGCAAAAAGGGCGGTCCAAAGACCGCCCTTTCAAAGGAATTGTAAATGTCGGGCTTCTTAGAAGCCCATGCCGCCACTGACCCCGCCGTAGCGGGGTCAGCATGAAAGCTGATGGTCGGCTTTATGGGCTTCTTAGAAGCCCATGCCGCCCATGCCGCCCATGTCGCCGCCCGGCATGGCAGGAGCAGCTTCTTTCTTCGGCAGCTCGGCAACCATGGCTTCGGTGGTGATCAGCAGGCCTGCAACGGAAGCTGCGTCCTGAAGAGCCGTGCGCACAACCTTGGTCGGGTCGATGATGCCGGCTTCGATCATGTTGACGAACTCTTCGCTCTGGGCGTTGAAACCGAACGTGTCGTCGTTGTTTTCCTGGATCTTGCCAACAACGATGGAGCCTTCGACACCAGCGTTTTCAGCGATCTGACGGATCGGAGCTTCCAGAGCGCGCAGGACGATCTTGATGCCGGCAGCGATGTCGGAATTGTCGGAGGTCAGAGCTTCGACAGCCTTCTTCGCCCGCAGCAGAGCCGTGCCGCCACCCGGAACGATGCCTTCTTCAACGGCAGCGCGGGTTGCGTTCAGAGCATCGTCAACGCGGTCTTTTTTCTCTTTCACTTCGATTTCGGTTGCACCGCCAACGCGGATGACAGCCACACCGCCAGCAAGCTTGGCCAGGCGCTCCTGAAGCTTCTCACGGTCGTAATCGGAAGTGGTTTCTTCGATCTGGGCCTTGATCTGGCCAACGCGGCCGTCAATGTCTTCCTTGGCACCGGCACCATCAACGATGGTGGTGGTTTCCTTGGTGATCGCGACTTTCTCAGCGGTGCCGAGCATGTCGAGGGAGACATTTTCCAGCTTGATGCCGAGATCTTCGGAGATCACGGTGCCGCCGGTCAGGATGGCAATGTCTTCCAGCATGGCCTTGCGGCGGTCGCCGAAGCCCGGAGCCTTGACAGCAGCAATTTTCAGGCCGCCGCGCAGCTTGTTGACAACGAGGGTTGCCAGAGCTTCGCCTTCAACATCTTCAGCGATGATGAGGAGCGGGCGGGAAGACTGAACAACAGCTTCCAGAATCGGCAGCATGGCCTGCAGGTTGGAGAGTTTTTTCTCGTGCAGCAGGATGTACGGCTTTTCCAGGTCGGCCAGCATCTTGTCGGCATTGGTGACGAAGTAAGGAGACAGGTAGCCGCGGTCGAACTGCATGCCTTCAACGACTTCGAGCTCGGTTTCCAGGGACTTGGCTTCTTCGACAGTGATCACGCCTTCGTTGCCGACTTTCTGCATGGCTTCGGCAATATCCGCGCCAACCTGCTCGTCGCCGTTTGCGGAGATCGTGCCGACCTGAGCCACTTCTTCGGAAGTGGTGATGGTCTTGGAAGCAGCTTCCAGGGACTTCACAGCTTCAACAGCAGCGAGGTCAACGCCGCGCTTCAGGTCCATCGGGTTCATGCCGGCAGCAACAGCCTTGGCGCCTTCCTTGACAATGGCCTGGGCCAGAACGGTTGCGGTCGTGGTGCCGTCACCAGCAATGTCGTTGGTCTTGGAAGCCACTTCGCGCACCATCTGGGCGCCCATGTTTTCGAACTTGTCTTCCAGTTCGATTTCCTTGGCAACGGACACACCATCCTTGGTGATGCGCGGTGCGCCGAACGCCTTGTCGAGAACGACGTTGCGGCCTTTCGGGCCGAGGGTGACTTTCACAGCGTTTGCGAGCGTGTCCACGCCTTTGAGCATGCGCTCACGGGCGTCGGAGGAGAATTTTACTTCTTTAGCAGACATAGGGTCGTCTCACTTGAATGTTGAATGGAGAGAGATCAGAAGCGGTTCGCTGAACTTAAGCGATCACGCCCATGATGTCGGATTCCTTCATGATCAGCAGGTCTTCACCATCGATCTTGACTTCGGTGCCGGACCATTTGCCGAACAGAACGCGGTCACCTGCCTGAACGTCGAGGGCAACGATTTCGCCGTTGTCCTTGCGGGCGCCGGTGCCGACAGCGATGATTTCGCCTTCCTGCGGCTTTTCCTTAGCGGTGTCCGGAATGATGATGCCGCCGGCCGTTTTCTCTTCAGAGTCTACCCGGCGAACGACGACGCGGTCGTGAAGTGGACGAAATGCCATTAGACTGTTTCCTCTCATGAGCGCGCCCCACGCAATTTGGCAGCGCGCGAGACATGATTTTTGGGTTACATAACGCAGGGGCCTTCAGGCTCCTGTGGCGCAGTAGCACTCCCTCAAGGCGAGTGCTAGCAGCGCCATGGATTTATGCAGCAGGACCCGGATTGTCAATGGTTTGAGAGGAAATTTTCCGCCCGCTGCCGCCGTTGCCGGGACCCGGACCTCTGACATGGTTAACCGGCTTCAGATCGTGGGGCTTTTGCGTCCGGGAAACCGGTTGCGGCCTGCGGTCTGGAGCAACTCGCGTTTCCTGGAATTTGCCTTTCGCTGCCTGACATCAAAGATGGCATAGCGTATCTATTCCATATCAACGCACACGCCCTAATTGGGGGCCGTGATTGTGAAGGGCAAGGTGAAAGTTGCTGTCTTGCCGTTCACTTCGTCGGAAAACCGTGTTTCCAGCTGATAAGTGCCTTCGCGAAGACCGCTGAACTGAAACGACAGACTGGCTGCAAGCTCACGCTGCCGCGACCGGCCTTTGCCGGCAAAGACGGCGAAACCGTCCTGCTGGGTCAGAACCTGCCCGGTCAGGTTCAGCAGCTTGTAGCTGGCGGTAAGCTCATAGGCATAAAGGCCCTCAGCCTCGCGGAAGCCATAGCCAACCGGCTCGGCATAGATGAACAGAACATCGCCTGCCCTGAACTCAGTCTCGGCGCGCGGCGTGTACTGTCCGTATGCGGCCCCGGCCGTCTCAGCGAACGTGGCGGCCGTAAAGGCCAGGCCATTGGCGTCCCAGGCAGCATCGAATGCGGCCAGGGCAGACGTGTACGGTGAGGAGGGTGTGGCCTTAGGATCAGCCGGCGCCGGAGCTGAGGAGAGGCCGGTAAATCCCAAAGTCATGCAAAGAAGCGTGGCGGCGCCCCGCCGGGAAAAACGTCGTCCTGTCACCATCTATTACGTCCCCGCGCGCCCTAAAGTCTTGTCGTTGCTTGGCGATTTTGCCGATATAGACCGACTTTCGCCGGGTGACAAGAAAATGCGTGCAATGCGGTAAACTTAGGCCGGTTTAAAGACTGCGGGCCGTCCAGGACTGGCGTTTGCGATAGATTGTCGACGGGCTGATCTCCAAAGCCGCTGCCGCCATGGCAATGTTGCCGTCAAAAGCGTCCAGCGCGTCTTCGATGATCCGGCGTTCCTGGGCCCAGAGCGGCTCAATTGCGCCGAAGGGGCGGCTGGGAGCACTGATCCTGGACCGTTCGCGCGACAGGTCTATCACCGCGTTGGGGCGGCCGGACTGATCCCGGATGACCATGGGCAGCATGTCGTAGGTGACAGCCGCACCGTCATTCATGACCACGATCTGACGGATGGTGTTTTCAAGCTGGCGGACATTGCCCGGCCAGCCATACGCGACAATCCGGGTCTCCGCATCCGCATCGAAGCCCTTGAAGCCCCGGCGCTCCTCCCCGGAATAACGTTCCAGAAAGGCTTCGGCGAGGGGCAGGATGTCGTCGCGGCGCTCACGCAGGGGAGGCAGATGAACAGGCAGAACATGCAGCCGGTAATAAAGGTCCTCGCGGAACCGGCCTGCTGAAATTTCCTCGATCGGGTTGCGGTTGGTGGCGCAGATGATCCGCGCGTCGACCTTCCGCGACTGGGTGTCGCCGAGCCTCTGGAACGTGCCGGTCTGCAGAAACCGCAGCAGCTTGCTTTGCAACAGCGTGTCCATTTCGCCGATTTCGTCCAAAAACAGCGTGCCGCCATCGGCCTGTTCCGCGGCGCCGGCCCGGCTTTCGCTCGCCCCGGTAAAGGCACCGCGCATATAGCCGAAAATCTCGCTTTCGATGAGGTCCCGGGGAATGGCCGCGCAATTCAGCGTCACGAACCGGTTGGGCTGGCGCTCAGAGAGATCGTGAATGGCGTTGGCGCACAACTCCTTGCCGGTGCCCGATTCCCCGGTGATGAACACAGGGGCCTGCGACGGGGCCATACGCTGGATCTGATCCTGGATCTCGAGCATTTTCAGCGAGGTCCCGATCATCCGGCCGAGGCCGCCGGCCTCGGGCGCAGACCGTTCGGTCCGCTTCAGGGGGGCAGTTCGTTCAACCGGCTGCGGCACAGGCTGAGCCTGGTTCACGTCGGGCCGGGCTGGGGGAGCCGCCGGGCGGCGCTGCTGCAGCTGAAACGTGATCTTGCTGGCAAGAGCGTCGAGGGAAAAGGGTTTGGTCAGGAAGTCATGGGCGCCTGCGCGCATGGCGCTGACAGCCCGGGAGACGGAGCCAGAGGCCGACACCGCGATGATGACTGCTTTCGGGCAGCGCACCGCGTAGGCTTCCAAGGCTTCGTCACCGCCGATTGTTTCCAGGTCTATGATGAGAATGTCGGTCGACTTGTCGGCCAGATCCTGAAGGCAGGAGGCAGAATCCGTATAAAGGATCGGGTCGGCACAGGAGGCGGACATTTTCGCGCACACGGCAGAAGTGCGGGCGGCCTCGGAGGCCGATGCGTCCAATACGCGTACAATCACAGGCAAAGTCTTGCCCTCATTACTCCCCATTGCTGGGTAACTCCCATCGCTAGATCCGGGTCTTCCATAATCGAAAGATTCGTCAGTCTGATAATTCTCCGAACAGGGTAAACAAAGCGTTGTCAGATGACGCATTTTGCAGTTTTTGCCGAGAAAACCAGCGGCTGTAACAATTTAAAATGCAAACGAGAGAATCAATCCTAGGGTGAGGCCTGCGAAAAAGCAACCAATTGATAACGCTGCGGCAAATTTGAGCGAGACGTTTTTCGGCGTCAAAGCCGTGCCGGAGAGGGCAGGGGCTGTTTGGCCGGTCAGGGCTGGGGCGGAACTTTTGACGGGCTCAGCCTTGGGGGCGGGGATGTCCTGCGGCACCGGTATGCGCATGTCGTCGCCCGCCTTTGTGTTGCCTGTCAGGGGTGGGCGCGGTTCATCTGCGGGTGCAGGTCCAGGCTGGTCCCGGGCTGGGGCTTGCGCTGGCGCGATGCTGAATCTGGGGGCATAGCTGCCCTTGGGAATGGTGATCCGGACAGATTCCTGAGTGCCGGTGCCGGCATAGTATCCGGACAGGCGGCGGCGCAGGCGGGCTGCCTCCACCCGCACGATTGGATCGGTCACAGGATTGAAATCGTCGTCCCGGCCGAGAGCCTCGGTGGCAATCGTGTATCCCTTGATCTTCTCGAGCCTGTTCTCCAATGCGGCGGTCACCACGAATTTGAGAAAAGCGCGCAGTTGCGGAGCGGACTGAAATTCCGGGCTCGCAAGGGTTTTGGTGAGAGCGGCCCGTATCAGATCCTCAGACACTTTCAAAGAAGAGGGGTGAGCGTCAGCGGGGCTGGCCGGAGTGTTTGTGGCCGCTGACAGCTGGGGGGCGTCTTCCGCTGCTGGTGTGGCGGACGCGGGGGCTTTTCTCGCAGCAGTTTGCAGAGACGCAGAGCCTCTTGATTTCGCGACGGGATACATTCCAGTTCCCTTTCGGTAACCGGTTCTTACGCTCCACGACAAGTTGCCCTAACGTCATGTTAGCGCTCCGGCTTCCAATTGCAAATTGTTAAAATACGTATCGCCTCCCCTGCTGGCATTGGAAGTGTCCGGCAAAGCAGGGCGGCGAACTGGCCTGGAACCGAAAAAACTGCGGCTTTGGAGATGCATAGTCGGGGACAAGTCCCGGAATCCACGTTTGAATGCGGCTTGCGGATTCGGAGGTCACTGGTTCTTAAGGCATGATTAACCAGTCAATTGTGATTCGGGTCGGAACTTTCAAATACCATGGGCCGGACAGGGACCATCTTTGTAGCAATCTGCATGGCGATTATCGCGCTGTCTTCGGCGACCGTGATGATTTTTCAGTTCGGCCGTCCGTTTGGCGAGGCGGTGTCCCTGTCGCTTGCGCTGATGTGCACCATGATCCTCGTTCACTTGTTGGTCGGGCGGGCCCGGGACCGTGGGGCTGTCAGTGAAGCGGTGGACCGCCTCGAAGAACGCATGGCAGACCTCGATGAAGATGTCGGCAATCTGGAAGGCCGTTTGACCGGCATGGAACACTCCGTGCCCCGGCGCACGCGGGCGGAGATTGATCCGATCTTTGCCGAAGTCGAGGTTTTGGGAACGCTGGTCAAGCAGATGGCAGAAGCCATGTCGGACCTGGAAACCCGGATGGAAGACCAGCAGGCGCTGGCGCCACCTCCCCAGATGCAGAACTTGCCCCACTACCGGCAGGATGCGCCACCGCTTCAGGTGCAGGCCCCCGCAGCGCAGCCCGGATTCGCATCACCGCCCTTTTCGCATCCGCAAGCCCGTCCTGTGCCCGTTCCGCAGACCGCGCCGCCGGCGCACCAGCCCCAACCGCAGCCTCAGGCTTACAATGCCCCTCAGACTGCGCCTTCTCCTGTTCAGGGCCGGGCTGTGCAAGGAGGCCGGGACGACTGGGACCGCCGCTATGGAGGGCAGGCCGAACCGCAGCCCATGCCGCCTGAAACACCCGTTGAGGCGGCTTATGCTCCTGGTGCCGGCTATGATGCAGACCCTGCTGCCGATCCCGGTGCACTAGCATCCGCACCCTTTGGCCAGCAGGATCAGGCGGCGGATGATTTGCCGCATGTGACGCCGGCTCCGGTTCAGCCGGAGCGGCCGAAGCCGAATATGGCCATGCGTGAGCTGATCACCTCCGCGCTGAACGCCAACCGGGTGGAATTGCACTTGCAGCCCATCGTGACCCTGCCACAGCGCCAGGTGAAATATTATGAAGCGTTCACCCGTCTGCGCGACGCCAATGGCAATGGGGTGGAGGCGAAGACTTTCCTGCCCGAAGCCGTTCTGTCCGGCCAGATTGCCCGGATCGACAACCTGTTGCTGTTCCGCTCCATTCAGGTGATCCGCCGCCTGACATCCCGCAACCGGAATGCGGTTCTGTTCTGCAATATTTCATCGGTGTCGCTGGTGGATGAAGCGTTTTTCCCGGGGTTCCTGGAGTTTGTGAAGTCCAACCGCAATTTTGCAGATGTGCTCGTCTTTGAGTTTTCGCAAAGCGATGTGGCGGATATGGGAGCGATGGAACTGGAAAGCCTGAGTGCGCTCTATGATCTCGGCTTCCGCTTCTCCATCGACCGGATTTCCGACATGAAGATGGACTTCAACTCCCTCGCGGGCCGGGGCTTCAAATATGGCAAGCTGCATGCCGACTATCTGATCGGCCGCCGTGAAGCCATTCACGGTCATATCCACCCGTCCGACTTCGGCGATTTGCTGCACCGCTACGGCATGGAGCTGATCACCGATCATGTGGAGACGGAGTCCCAGGTGCTTGAGCTGCTCGACTACGATATCCGGCTCGCGCAGGGCAACCTGTTTTCGCCGCCGCGCCCGGTCCGGGCGGAGGTGTTGCAGGGAACGCCGGCCCCCGGTTCCAGAAAGACGGCCGCTGGCTGATCCCAGCCAGACGGATTTTTCCGCCGCATCTATGTTCTGAACCGTCCTGGACCCCCGAGCCTGATCAGCCGTCCTGCTTCTGTCCGACCGTCACGATGGTCGGCGGGGCACCGGCCAGCAAGCGCCGGGCAACGCGCTGGACGTCTTCCAGGGTGACTGCTTCGATTTCCCGGTTGCGCCGGTCAAAATAATCGATACCCAGTCCGGCATTTTGCAGGGCAACCAGTTGGCGGGCAATCTTTCCGGATGTGTCAAACCGCAGCGCATAGGAGCCGGTGATGTACCGTTTCGCCGCATTGACCTCTTCTGCACTCGGCCCGTCCGTTGCCATGCGCCGGATCTGCTCCAGCATCACATCAACAGTTTCCCCCGCCCGGTCGGTGCGGGTGGCCGCTGAACCAAGCAGAAGCCCAGTGTGGCGGTAAGGCGACAGGGAGGTGCTTGCCCCGTAGGAAAGGCCGCGCTCTTCCCGCACTTCCTGATACATCCAGGAGGTGAAGGTGCCGCCCCCTAGTATGTGGTTCATCACATAGGCGGCCTGAAAATCCGGATCATCCCGTTTGACCCCGGGCAGACCCATCAAAATCGTTGTCTGGGGCACATCCAGCTCCCGGTGGAGCGTTGCCCCTGATGCGGGTGCCAGCTCGGGCACGGAGGCCTTTTCGGACGTCTCGGGAAGACCGGCAAAGACATCGTCCAGCACCTGGGCAAGACGCTTTGCGTCAATGGCACCGACCACGCCCACATTCAGGCCGCTGCGGGTCAGAAGTCGTTTGTGTTGCTGTTTCAGGTCGTCCCGTGTCAGGGTTTTGAGGGTGTCCTGTGTGCCTGCTGTCCGGCGGGAATAGGGATGGTTCTCAAACATGGCTTCGGCCAGGGTGCGCCCGGCAATCGCATCCGGGTCGGTTTCGGCACGTTTGGCCTGGGCGACAAGCCGTGTCTTCATGCGCTCCACGGGGGTGTCGTCGAAACGCGGTTCATTTACGGCCAGGGCGAGCAGGCCGGCCGCTTCGTCGAGCGTGGGGCTCAAGGTTCTCAGGCTGCCGTAAAACCGGTCTTTGCCGGTGTTGAACCCGATGCTAATGGCCAGCTCTTCCATCCGGCCCTGAAACGCCTCTGAAGACAGATCACCGGCTCCCTCATCCAGCGATGCGGCCAGAAGACGGGTGAGGCCGCCCTTGCCGTCCGGGTCCTGTGTCGCACCACCGTCAAAGGCAAAATTCATGGCGATGATGGGAACCGTGTGGTCTTCCACCAGCCAGGCCTCGATGCCCTTCGGGCTGATGACCCGTTGCACCTCGACCGCTTGGGCACTGCGGATCAAGACCGCAAGGGTGGCCACCATGAAGGCGGAGCTTACAAGGACCGTGCGCAGGGAAACAGCAAAATGGGGCATGGTCAGGATTTGTCCTTGGCAGGAGAGGGGCTTTTGGGGGTGGTTTCTGCAGCTTCGGAAGACTCCCGGCGCAATTCGCCGGTCACGGGCAGCCCCGCAAGATAGGTGCGTGCCGCGTCCAGAACATCTTCAGGCGTCACGGCGCTCACCTGTGCGGGCCATGTCTGGACGTTCTTGATGGTCTGTCCGGTGGCCAGCGCACCGCCAAAGAGCCGGGCAAGGCTGGACTGGCTGTCCTGGGCATAGATCGCACTTGCGACCATGCTGTTGCGGGCCCGGTCGACTTCCTCTTGGGTGACGCCGTCCTGGAGCAGGGCGCGGATCTCTTGGGCAATCAGCTCTTCCATCTCCTTTAGGCTGTGGCCGGGGCGGGGCGCGGCATAGACGCCGAACCGGCCCGCATCCAGCGCCTGGCTCTGGTAATAGGCCCCGGCGCCCAACGCGGCCTTGCGCTCCAGCACAAGCGATTTGTAGAGTCGGCTCGAGGGACCTTCCCCCAGAATATAGGCGAGGATGTCCAGCGCTTCAGGTGTCCGGCCGGTTCCGGTGGTCTGGCTCGGCACAATCCAGGTCTGGGACACGGATTCCTGTCGAACCCGCGCATCGGAGACGACGACCCGCCGCTCCCCGGACAAGGGCGGCTCTGCGGGGCGGACCCGGGGGCCGGGATCCGCACGCCGGGCGATCTGGCCATAAGTCCGTTCTGCAAGTTTGCGGATTTCGGCCACATCGACATCACCGGCTATCACCACCACAGCGTTGTTGGGCGTGTAGAACCGGTCATAGAAGGCAAGGGCCGTTTCCTTGTTCAGTGCTTCGATTTCGCTTTGCCAGCCAATCACCGGCGATCCATAGGGGTGGTTGACGAAGGTGACCGCGTTCAGCGCCTCGCGCAGCCGGGACCCCGGCTCGCTGTCAACGCGGCTGCGCCGCTCTTCCAGAACCACAAGCCGTTCCGGGTCGACAACCGCGTCACTCAGAACAAGGTTCTGCATCCGGTCTGCTTCAAGTTCCATCATCAGAGGCAGATGCTCCTTGGCGACTTTCTGGAAATAGGCGGTGTAGTCCAGGCTCGTGAAAGCGTTTTCCTGACCGCCCCGTTGGGCGATGACACGGGAGAAGTGGTCTCCAGGATGTGTGGACGTGCCCTTGAACATCAAGTGTTCCAGAAAATGGGCAACGCCGGACTGACCCTCCGGTTCGTCGGCGGACCCGGCCTTGTACCAGATCATATGGGTCACGACAGGGGCGCGGCGGTCCGGAATGACCACCACCTGCAGGCCGTTTTCAAGCGTGAAACTCCCAAGATTGGGAGCGATGACAATGTCATCGGCCGACAAAGTCCCGGCCCGGGCATAAGGGATTGGCACCACTGCCGTTGACCCGAGAAGAAGGAGCGGAAGCAGGAGACTTCGGATGGGGTGTTTCCAAAAGAGGCCACGTCCTTGATGTGTCTTCGCGGGGGCAGGGGTCAAGCGCGTCTCCCATTCTTTGTCATAAAATAAAAAACCTCCGGACTAATCCTTCCATATAGGAGGGTTGGTCCGAAGGTCCCATTACAAAAATGTCATCGCTGCCCGCCCGGCGCACGGATCAGGCGGATCGGGATCAGTTACAATATTGTGACTGGCCTTCCAGGCACCGCGGATCCAGCGGCTTGCTTGTGTAGGGGTCGACGTTGCCCGGCTTTTTGTCTTTCGACTTGGCCACGACCTCCGGCATCGGCGCATCCGGTGATGGTGTACTGTAACTGGCCGGGGGCTCGGTCAGGTAGCGGCGGGTGGCAAGACCATTATTGGCAGCGCCAACCTGCTGCGCCTTGATCTTCTGTAGCCGTTCCCATTCGGCGCGCTGTTCTTCCCGGGTCAGCAAGTCACCCTCGGCCACATCGTTCTCACGCCGCTCGGCGTCTAGGTCGCGGGTCTGTTGTCCGGTCACGCCAGTGATCTTGAAACCGCGCATCTGCTCCGGTGTCAGGGGGGCCTTGTTGAGCCCGCCGGTATCAGCGTAGATTTCCTTCAGCTCTTCGAACTGGGCGTTTTGCTGTTGCTTGGGCCAGTTCGCGTCTTTGGCGCCAGCCACATCGGTTTCTGGCTCCGGCAGCTTGGCGGTCTCAGCCGGCATGGCGAGCGGGGCGCGGGGCTTGTAGTCAATCGGCTTTTCGTTCGGGTCGACAGCCCCGAGACCTTTCATGAAGGAGTTCACGAGCGCGACGTCCGGTGCCTGGGACGTGCCGTCTGCCGCCTGGCAGGCCACAAGGCCCGTCAACAGAACGAGACACGATGAAAATTGGACCCAGTTTTGCTTCGTCCGCACCACAGCAGACTCCCCGATTTCCGATTGAGGTTGCGGCCGTTCACGCGCCCGCGATTCTACGATCCTGCCTTAGACCTTCATTTTGAGGCTGAATTAGGACCATTTGTGAAACTGTCATACAGGAGACCGATCACTCCTGCAACGATCCACACATCTGCCAGGTTGAAGACATACCAGGAGAAACTGCCCACGTGGAAATGGACAAAGTCCACGACGGCGCCATAGGCGATTCGGTCGATCCCGTTGCCGATGGCCCCGCCAATCACAAGGGCGAGGGCGAAGGCCACCAGTTTTGAAGTGCAGCGGGCAGACCAGATCCACAATCCGATGGTGATCACGACGGTCAGCACAGCCAGGAGCCACCGGCCCGTTTCACTGTCCTGCTGGAACAGCCCGTAAGACACGCCCCGGTTCCAGACCAGAACGATGTCCAGGACGGGGAGCAGCTCAACGGGCCCTTTCAAGCGCAGATCAAAGCCGTAGAGCAGCCAGAGCTTGCTCGCCTGATCCAGCACCAGGCCGGTCAGAGCGACGGCAAACACAAGGGCGCTGAGGCGGCCCCAGAGACGGGGCCGCCTTCCAGGGCTCTGATCGGGGGGGGCGGTGCCGGTCATGCTATGCTGCACCCGCCGCTCTGTCAGGCCGCAGCATGGGTCGCGTCCCATTCCCGCAGCGCGTCCGCATCCCGCAAGGACACATCCGGGTAGTCGGGATCAGAGCCGACCTCCGGAAGGATCTTCCAGGAGCGGGCACATTTCTGACCATCTGCAAGGGCGGGCACAACCGCAACGCCCTTGGTGTCGTCCAGGGTGAAGGCGCCATCCGGAGCCGGTTGATCGCTCAGCGTCAGCTGGCTGGTGATGGCAATGTCGGCCATGTTCTGACCGTCCAGGGCCGCCATCAGCTCGGGATCGGTCACATGCACGACCGGATGGGCTTCCAGGGACGAGCCGATTCGCTTCTCCCGGCGCTCGATCTCAAGGGCACCGGTGACCACGCGCCGCACGGTCCGGATCTTGGCCCATTTGGCTGCCAGCGCCTCGTCTTTCCACTCCGCCGGAACGTGCGGGAACTGTTCCAGATGAACCGACGTTTCCTCGCCATAGCGGGAGGTCCAGGTCTCGTCCATGGTGAAGGGCAGCATCGGCGCCAGCCAGGTGACAAGGCAGTTGAACAGCTTGTCGATCACACAGAGTGAGGCCTTGCGGCGGGTGGACGAGGCCGCATCGCAGTAAAGGGCATCCTTGCGGATGTCGAAATAGAAGGCCGACAGCTCCACCGTCATGAAGCTGAACAGCTGGTGGAAGACCTTCTTGTAGTCGAAGTCCCAATAGGCTTCGCGGATCATGCCGTCCAGCTCCGCAAGCCGGTGCAGCATCAGCCGCTCCAGTTCCGGCATGTCGGCAAGGGCCACCTCTTCACCGGTCGCATGGGCAAGCGAGCCGAGCATCCAGCGCAAGGTGTTGCGCAGCTTGCGGTAGCTGTCGACATTGGTCTTGATAATTTCCTGACCCAGGCGCTGGTCTTCCCAATAGTCGGTGGAGGCCACCCAAAGCCGCAGGATATCGGCGCCATATTGTTTGATGATATCCTGGGGGAACACCTGATTGCCGAGTGACTTGGACATTTTGCGCCCGTCTTCGGCCATGGTGAAACCATGGGTCAGAACCGCGTCATAGGGGGCGTGCCCCCTCGTGCCGCAGCTTTCCAGAAGCGAGGAATGGAACCAGCCGCGATGCTGGTCGGAGCCTTCCAGATAAAGGACATAATCCTTGCCCCCCTTCGTCTTTCTGACCGGGTCGAGGTCGCCGCGTTGCTCCAGAACGAAGGCATGTGTTGATCCGGAATCGAACCACACATCCAGAATGTCGGTGACCATGTCCCAGTCATCGGCCGGGGAGCTGCCGCCAAGGAACCGCTCTTTTGAGCCCTCCGCATACCAGGCATCGGCGCCTTCGGCGCAGAAAGCCTCATAGATGCGCGCGTTGACCGTCTCGTCCTTCAAGATCTCGGCGGTGTCCTTGTGGATGAACACCGTGATCGGCACACCCCATGCCCGCTGGCGTGAGAGCACCCAGTCCGGGCGGTTCTCGATCATGGAACGCAGCCGGTTCTGGCCGCTGCCGGGCACGAAACGAGTCTGGTCAATGGCATTCAGCGCGCGGCTGCGCAAAGTGTCGCCTTCGCCGGACAGTGCCTCGTCCATATGGACAAACCATTGCGGCGTGTTGCGGAAGATCACCGGTTTCTTGGAGCGCCAGGAATGGGGATAGGAGTGAGACAGGCGGCCGAGCCCGATCAGGGTGCCGCTTTCCTTCAGCTTTTCAATGACCGCCTTGTTGGCCTTGCCCTTTTCGCCCTTGTGGGTGATCACCTCACAGCCTTCAAAGCCCGGCGCGTCCTTGGTGTAAAAGCCGTCATCGGCCACGGTGAAGGGGATAGCCGTGCTGATGCCGCGCGCTTCCAGCTCCGCACGCTTGTCGATCCAGATTTCGAAGTCCTCCGCGCCATGGCTGGGCGCGGTATGAACAAAACCCGTACCGGCATCATCGGTGACATGATCCCCGTCCAGCAGCGGCACATCGAAATCATAGCCGCCAAGATCCAGATCGGCGAGTGGGTGGGCGCAGGTGAGGCAGGTGAGTTCCTCAGCACTGACCGGACGCACCTTTTTGAAATCGCTGATGCGGGCGTTCTTGAAGACATCTTCGGCCAGCGCGTCGGCCAGGATCAGATGATCCCCCTTCTGCACCCAGTTGTCATCCGGCAGGCCGTCCTGGGTGACTTCGTAAAGGCCGTAGGCAATGCGTGAGGAGAAACAGATGGCCCGGTTGCCCGGGATGGTCCAAGGGGTCGTTGTCCAGATAACGACGGAAGCGTCCAGCAATTGCTCAACGGCAGCCGGATCGCTGCCGCCGGCAGTGGTCACCGGGAACTTCACCCAGATCATGTCGGACTTGTAGTCCTGGTATTCGATTTCCGCTTCCGCAAGGGCGGTCTTTTCCACCACAGACCACATGACCGGCTTGGAGCCCCGGTAAAGCTGGCCGGACATGGCGAAGGACATCAACTCGCGGGCAATGACCGCTTCGCTTTCAAAACGCATGGTGAGGTAAGGGTTGTCCCAGTCCCCCTCAATACCAAGGCGTTTGAACTCCTTGCGCTGCACATCGATCCAGTGTTCGGCAAATTCACGGCATTCCTGACGGAACTCGTTGATCGGCACTTCGTCCTTGTTCTTGCCCTTGGCGCGGTATTGTTCCTCGATTTTCCATTCAATCGGCAGCCCATGGCAGTCCCAGCCGGGAACATAGTTGCTTTCATAGCCCATCATCTGCATGGAGCGGGAGACAATGTCCTTCAGCGTCTTGTTGAGCGCGTGCCCGATATGGATGTTGCCGTTAGCGTAAGGAGGGCCGTCATGCAGCACGAATTTGTTGCGGCCTTGCCCCTGGGCGCGCAGCTTCTTGTAGATCTCAAGCTTTTCCCAGCGGGCCTGGATTTCCGGCTCTTTCTTGGGAAGGCCGGCGCGCATGGGAAAATCGGTCTGCGGCAGATTGAGGGTTTCGGAATAGTCGCGTTTATCAGTCTCGGTCATCGTCGGGTCGATCCGGTCGTTCAGGTGTGGCCCCGCAAGGAGGGGCCGCAAGATCCAGAATATGCGCCTGTGGTCAGGCGGCGGTAATAGAGGAGGGGTCCCGGTCCCTGGCGCCGCGCGGTCCGCGTCAGCCGAAGGCCGGGCCGGTAATTCGCGCTATGGCGCTCATCCGCAAACCGGAGAATATGGAAGCCATGTCATGCATGGCACGGGACATAGCAGCACTTTCAAGCGGAATAAAGTGCCCCGTCCGGTTTCCGGGCAACTTCCCTGCCCATAAGCAGCTTTTCTTTAACGGCTTGTGAGGTAAGACCGGACCGGGAACATTGGAAAGGCTTGAGAGGGTTCAATGGTCAGCTATTTTGCAGAAGACCGCTGGGTGAGAAAAGATCTTCTGATCCCCGCAAGCCTGATGTCCATTGCGGCCTATCTCGGCATGCTGATCTATTTTTTCGGGCCCACTGGATTGGCCCTGTCCTCCCATGGCGTGCCGATAAACGATTTCCTGTGTTTCTGGCTGGCAGGTCAGGAAGTGGTTCAGGGAACGCCTGCGCAGGTCTATGACAACGCGGCGTTCAAGGCCTTGCAGGTTCCGCATATCGGGGAAGATTTCTTCTATCCGTTCTTCTATCCGCCGACCTTTCTGCTGATGGTAACACCGCTTGGGGCCTTGGGGGCGATCTCCGCCTATGTGGTTTCGCAAAGCCTTTGCCTTCTTGCGGCTGGGGCCGTTTGCGCACGTCTCCTGCGCAGCTGGCATGGGCTGTTGCTGCTGGCTGCGATGCCCGCCACCTTCAATGCGGTGCTGTTCGGGCAAAATGCGCTGCTATGTGCAGCGTTTCTCGGCGCCGGTCTAGTGGCCTTGGGGGAGCGCCGGTATGTGCTGGCCGGTGTCTTTATCGGGCTCTTGACCATCAAGCCGCAAATGGGCTTTCTCATTCCCTTTGCGCTCCTGGCCGCCGGAAACTACAGAACCATTGTCTCGGCATCGCTCACGACGATCGCCCTTGCCGCGTTGAGCTACGGCGTTCTGGGGGCGGACGCGTGGGCAGGCTTCTTCAAGCAGATTGCCTTTACAGGGGAAGCGACCGACCAGGGCATGGCAGGGTTCGGCAAGATGGCATCTGTTTATGCCTCCATGCGCATGCTGGGCGTTGGAAGTTCCTTTGCCTATGGCGTTCAGGCCGTTTCCGCCCTTGCCGCCCTGTGGCTGGTTTGGCGGGTCTGGAGAAGTCAGATCTCCTTTAACCTCAAGGCGGTGGTGCTGATCTCCGCCGGTTATTTTGCCACGCCCTATGTGCTGCCCTATGACCTTGCCGCGCTCGGAATCGCCGTTGCCTTCCTTGCGCGGGAGACCGGCGGCAAACAGGCTTTCCCCTATATGTGGCTTCTTGTGGCCGTTGCGATGCTGGTTCCTGAAGCCTCAAGGTCCATCGGGGCCGTCAGCGGTTTGGCGATTGGCCTGATTGCGCCCGCCATCATGCTGTTTGTATCTGTCAGTCTCATCCGGCGCGCCGAACCCGGCAAAGCGTTGCATGAGGGGGCCGCCCGCGAAGGATGAGCGGAATGTTCTGGGAAAAGGGGATCCGTTCGGGGGCCTGGCTGACATGGGACCGGATCGGGTTTGCATGCCTGTGCTCCGGGATCGGCCTCAGTCTGGCGCTGGCCTGGCTGTTGATCCTGCCCAATGCCCATGACGCGCCCAATGGCACCTTCTTGATGGATTATCTCAGCTTCTGGCTTGCAGGCCGCCAGGTGCTTGCAGGTGATCCCGGGCTTGTCTATATGCCCGCTCAATTTGCAGGCCTGCAAAAAGAGCTTTCGGGAACCGACACCGTGTTCGGTTTCTTCTACCCGCCAACCTTTCAGCTGCTTCAGAGTGTTTTTGCGGTCTTGCCCTACAAAGCCGCCTTTGCTGTGTTTGTGCTGTCGACAACAGCCCTGCTTGGCCTAGCCTGCCGGCTTGTCACCGGGCAATGGTTGCTCGCCGCGTGCCTGATTGTCATTCCCGCTTGTGGAAACAACGCCTTTCACGGACAAAATGCGGCCTTGACGGCTGCCCTTTACGGATTTTTTCTGGTCGGGGTTGAGCGCCAGCGGATGTTTCTTGCAGGCATTGCCCTTGGGCTTTTGACCATTAAGCCTCAGCTGGGCATTTTGGCCCCCATTGCGTTGATTGCCAGCTGGAACTGGCGCGCCTTCCTGAGCGCGTCTGTCACAAGTCTGATTGCTGCAGGGCTGAGCCTTGCCATTCTTGGTGTGGGCGTCTGGCAGCTCTTCTGGATACAGGCGCCGGTGGCGTCGGCCATGATGGAGCTTGGTGGGGTTGAATGGGGCAAGATGATCTCGCTCTATGGCAGTCTCCGGCAATTTGGTCTTGGACACACACCGGCGCTTGTTGTGCAGGGCCTTTGCGGGGCCGGAGCGCTGGTCTGTGTCTGGACCGCCTGGCGGCGCAGCCAGGATATGGCCATAAGGGCATCCGTTCTGGTCGGGGGCACATTGCTGGTCACACCCTTTGCCATGACCTACGACCTGACGCTTCTGGTGATCCCTTGTGCCTTCCTGATCCGCGACGGGCTGCGCGCCGGGTTCCTGCCCTATGAAAAGGTGCTGCTGGCGGGTGTCATCAGCCTGTCCGCGTCAACGGCCCCCTTTGCCATCCTGCTCGGCCTGCCGCTTGCCCCGGTTCTTCCGGCGGTCATCCTGTGGCTTGGTTTGCGCAGGCTCCATATGCGCCATTCAGGAACCCGGCTGGATGGAAAACCGGACACGGTGACGGTGTCGGTCTGAGAAATCCGTCAGAGAGACTGTCACCTGAGGCGGAGCAGGTCTACTTGACCGGATCGGCAGGCCTTTGCTGGTTCCGCACCTGCTCGCGGTGCGCGATATAAAGGCCGCTGCCGACAATCAGGCAAATGCCGATCCAGGTCGGCCCATCTGGAAAATCTGAAAACACCAGATATCCAAACAGGGTCGCCCCGACAATTTCGATATATTGAAGCGGCGCCAGCAGGCTGGCACTGCCCCGTTGGAAAGCGGCCACGACAAGCCCGTGGGCGGCAAAGGAAATCAGTCCGATCAGCATCAAGAGCAGCGTCTGCGGACCGGTGGGCAGTACAAATGCATATCCGTCCACCGAGGCCCAGGACCCGATCAGCAGGGCACAGCCCAAAAGCAGGGCGCCCGACAGGCCCGCGCCAAACTGAATGGTCAACAGATCGTCCTCGGCCGGGTAGAGCTTGTTGATCAGGAGATAGAAGGCAAAGACAACGGCGGTGAACACCGGCAGCAGGCTGACCGCGCCGATCTCCGCCAGATTTGGCCTCAGGATGATCATGGCGCCGGCCAGACCGACCAGAATGGCACCGATGCGGCGCAGACCAACCTGTTCTTTCAGGATCAGGGCCGCCAGAACCGTGAGTACCATGGGTTCGACAAAGAAGATCGAGATGGCTGTGGCCACGGACATGTATTTGACAGCGGTGAAAAAACTGAGGGAGGCCGTTGCGAGCAAAACGCCACGCAGCAGATTGACCCCGGGCTGCCGGGCCCGCAGCCAAAATGTCCGGCGCACAGCGAGCGCAAGGCCGAGGCAGATCAGAAACTGGAAAAAGAAACGGCCGAAGGTCACTTCCAGCGCAGGAAGCGCTGCGGACAGATATTTGGCGATGATGTCCATCATCGGGACGATCAGCATGGCCGCTGTCATCAGAAAAATGGCGCCTAGGGAATTGGCGGCGGGCTGCGCCTTTCCAGGGACGGCGCTCATTCCGCCAGTTCCAGAAGGCTCATGTCGATTTCCGACAGGGGCTGGAGGGACTGCAACGCCGCCCGGGCCTCTTCGCTGTCCCGGTCCATCTGTGCAACCAGGGCATCGGCCGTCTGAAACCGCTCTTCGCCGCGCAGATAGGAGACGAGGTGCACCCGCAGCGTCTGGCCATAAAGGTCACCGGAAAAATCAAACAGGAAGACTTCGAAAACGACCGTGCCGTTGTCGAAAGTGGGGCGGCGCCCATAGCTGGCAACCCCGTCTTTCCAGCCGCTTGCGGTCTTCACCTTGACGGCATAGATGCCTTGGCGCAGGGGGCAGTCGTCACTCAGATGCAGATTGGCGGTCGGGTAGCCCAGATCCCGGCCGCGCTTGTCGCCATGTTGCACAGAGGCTTCAAAAAACCAGCGGTAGCCCAATAGCCCGTTGGCCTGGGCAATATCCCCCTCGGCAAGGCTGTCGCGGATGCGGCTGGACGAAATGACTTCGGCGCCTTCATCTTCTTCCCGCTGAACGATGGTCACCCCGAAACCGTGTGCCGCGCCTGCCATGCGCAGATAGTCTGGCGTGCCCTGCCGGGCCCGGCCGAAATGAAAGTCATATCCGGTGACCGCATGGGAGATCCCAAGCCGGTTGATTAGGATGTCTTCCACGAAAACGCTGGCCTCAAGCCCGGCAAATTCCCGGGTGAAGGGCAGAATGAGGGCGCCGTCCAGTCCGCACCGGCGCAGCATGTCGACCTTTTGCTGCGGCGGCGTCAGCCGGAAGACCGGTTTGGACGGGGTGAAGACCGTGCGCGGGTGAGGCTCGAAACTCATGGCAAAGACCGGATGCTGGGTGCCGTGGCCCAGGCCCAACGCCGCATCCAGAACGGCCCGATGCCCACGGTGGACGCCGTCGAAATTGCCGATGGCCACCACGCCGCCTTTCAGGATGTCGGGAAATTCGTCCAGGTTCCGGGCAGAGTGGAAACGGGCGGATTGAGACGGGCTCATTCAGCAAACCTTCACGCAATTTGTCGGCCGGATGGCGTCTTTGCTCGCGGCAGATACAGCAAGCCGCGCCGGTCCGGCCCGCTTGCCCACTTGGGCGAGGAACCTGCCGTCTGTGCACGGAAACGTCAAGATCGATAAATGCCGCGGGCCAAAGGCAGCGGGAGAAAAGCCGGTGGGCTCAGGCAGGGTCAGGTCCGCGATGTCTCGCCGCCGCGGGAGGGTACTTTCACCAGAGCCTCTCCTTCTAGAACGGCGGTGCCATCCACACTGCACAGACAGGACAGCCGTGCCCGGTTGCCGCGCTCCATCAGTTCTTCAACGGTCACGGTCACTTTCACATCGTCGCCGATCCTGACCGGTGCCTTGAAGTTCAGGGTCTGGGACAGATAGATCGCACCAGGGCCGGGAAGCCGCGTGCCGAGCACGGCCGAGATCAGGCTGGCCGTATAAAGCCCGTGCGCAATCCTGGTCTTGAACGGGGTACGTGCTGCAAAATGTTCCGACAGATGGATCGGATTGCGGTCGCCGGAGACTTCTGCAAAGCCGACCACATCTGAAGAACTGACATGTTTGATCAGTTCCTCGCTCATCCCTGTCTCAAGGTCTTCAAAGCACAGTGTCCGCAGTTCCAGCATGAAAATAATCCCGTCCGGCGGAAGATTCAGTCCCTGGCCTTGGCACAAGAGGCCCGTTCCGCCCGGAGCCGCTGGTGAAATGCGCCTGAATAGCCGCCCAAAGGTCTAGGCTCCCCAAGGTTTTCAGGCAATTGTGCTTTGGGTGGAGAAAAAATGCTTGGGTCATTAACGGTCTTTTCAGTCCCGATGAGTACATTATGCCTGTATGGGGAGGTGAGGACACTGAGAAGTGTTGCTCTCCTTCGGAGTCAAATCGCGTTTCCACCGGCCCACGGCCAGGGGCCGCGCCTATTGACAGTATGGAGTAGACAATGGCCCTTGATCTTCAGATGCCGGTCCTCGTGGTCGATGACTACAAAACGATGATTCGCATCATCCGGAACCTATTGAAGCAACTTGGTTTCGAAGACATCGACGATGCCGCGGACGGCACCGAAGCATTGGAAAAAATGAAGCAGCGCCGCTATGGCCTGGTGATTTCTGACTGGAATATGGAACCGATGACCGGTTATGAGCTGCTGAAGCAGGTTCGTGCGGACGGTAGCCTCAGCAAGACACCGTTCATCATGGTTACCGCTGAATCCAAGACGGAAAACGTGATCGCCGCCAAAAAGGCCGGCGTGAACAACTACATCGTGAAGCCGTTCAATGCGCAGACATTGAAAGGCAAAATCGAAGCCGTTTTCTCCGAATAAGACGTTGCATCCGGCCGAGCCTTGGGATCAAGGCTCCAGGCCCGCGCAGCATAGATATGAGCCTGGACTGCCGGCCGGACGGGTGTGCGGCAGCGGACAGACTTGTGTCCGGCAGACCTTGCCGGTTCGGAACAATGGACGCGGTGCTTTGGGGAAAAGCTGCGTCCTGGAGGGGCACACCGAAGGCAAACGCTTCGACCTTGTTTGCCTTTGGAAACAGTTTGGGGAGACCAACCTATGTCTAAAATGGAACAGGAAAACGTTGCCCGCGTTATTGAATTCCTGGAACAAAACAAAAAGCGCGAAGGTGAAGTCTCACTCACTGACGTCATGCATCTTGCGGAAGTCATGTCCGGTTCGATGCAGGAGTTTCTGGCAAGCGTGCAGCCGACGGTCACTGACGAGCTGCGCATGATCGCCAGGGAAATCACGCGTATGAAAGTGGAAATTTCCCAGTTGCGCGCGAACGACATGACCGGGAGCAAGATCCCGGATGCCGGCCGTGAACTTGACGCAATTGTCGAGGCAACGGAAAAGGCCACCAACACGATCATGGAAGCGGCTGAAGAAATCATGGGCGCCGATACCGGCGACACCGAAGCCTATCAGGAGCTGGTCAGCAACAAGATGATCAGCATCTTTGAGGCTTGCACCTTCCAGGACATTACCGGCCAGCGGATTTCAAAGGTCGTCTCAACCCTCAATTATATCGATGAGCGGGTGACCTCCTTCATCGAGCGGCTGCGCATTCCCGAAGATGTGGATGCGGAGCTTGAAGAGAGCGACGAGGAGCGGCGCAAGCGGGAACTGATCCTGCACGGTCCGCAGCACACCGGCGAGGGGGTCTCTCAGGACGACATTGATTCGCTGCTGACCGACGCCCAGGCCGATATCGACAAGCTGTTCGACTGAGCGGCGCACAGATCAGGCAATAACAGATTTTGAAAAGGCTGCCGAAGGGCGGCCTTTTTTGCATTGGGACCGGATGGTGTTACCAGCTCAGGCGGGGCAGGGCGGCGCGGGCGCGCAGGCCTTCCTCGGTCAGGCGGCTGCGGATGAGATGTTCTTCCGGGGCCGCGCTCGGGCCAAAGTCAGATGCGTGAATCCCGGCAGTGATAAACAGAACATCGATATCCTGGGAAACAGCTCCACGGATATCGGTCGGCAGGCCGTCGCCAATGGCCAGAACCTCTTCCTTGGCAACCGGTGCGCCTGCGAGTTTCCCAAGCCGGTCAAGCGCCGCCTGATAGATTGGGGCATGGGGTTTGCCGAGAATGGCCACCTCACCGCCCAGATCCTCATAGAGGCGGGCCAGAGCCCCGGCGCACCAGACCAGCCGGTCGCCCCGCTCCACAACAATGTCCGGATTGGCGCAGATCATCAGAAGATTGCGGTCGGCCAGCTTTTGCAGCCGGTCCCGGTAATCATCGGGCGTCTCGGTCTCGTCATCCGCAAGCCCGGTGCAGCTGATCGCCTCAGCCTTGTCATCATCGGAGGTGAAGGTGGCTTCCAGATCCCAGTAAAGCGGCTGATCCCGGTCCGGACCGAGATGCAGGAGGGTCTTCTTGCCCTGAGCTTCCAGCACGGCCCGGGTCACGTCGCCGGAGGTAACGATGTCATCATAGGCGGTTCTGGCAACTCCCAGCTGATCGAGCATCTCGGCCACCTGTTTGGCCGGACGAGGTGCATTGGTGATCAGCACCACCTTGCCGCCGGTCGTGGCCCTGTAGGAGCTCAAGGCCGTGTGGGCCTCTTCAAATGCGGCGACCCCATTGTGCAGGACGCCCCAGACGTCACACAGGATCCCTTTGTAGGACGGGGCAAGGGCTTTGAGCCCGTCGACAAGAAGGGGGGCAGAAACGGTCATGGCGGGCTCTCGCAGTGCGCATTGTCAGATCACACAAAAGCCCGTTGCGACGTAATCAACCGGCTTTTGCAGGGGCATCTTAAAAGAATCGGGACAAACCCGGCGCGGACCATATAGGAACTGAAGGACAGACGGAACCGGGCAGACTGGACGGCGCGCGCAAAAGACCCGGCGCCTGCGCTGTGACCGGTGTTTCTGGCTCCGGTTGGGCCCTCTGGTCAGCGCGCGGGTTTATTTGGGGCCGCGGCAGGGGCAAAGGGACAGGCGCCACCGGATGGGGCATACTCCGGACAGGCGGGCACTAAGGGATGTTTCATGCAGGTCAGGCAGCTTGGCGAACAGATTATCAATCAGATCGCGGCGGGAGAGGTCATTGAGCGCCCCGCCAGCGTGATCAAGGAACTGGTTGAAAATGCGATCGATGCCGGGGCCGGGGCCATCGAGATTGTCACCGCCGCCGGGGGCAAGACCCTGATGCGGGTCTCAGATGACGGAGCCGGCATGCGCCAGGCTGATCTGAAACTCGCGGTCCGGCGCCATTGCACGTCCAAGATTTCCGACGACGATCTGTTCGATATCCGCACGCTCGGCTTCCGGGGCGAAGCCCTGCCCTCCATCGGCTCCGTGGCGCGGCTGACCATACAGACCCGGCATGGAGAAGAAGACCACGCCTGGGCGATTGCCGTTGAAGGGGGCAAAGAACAGCCTTTGGCACCCGCCGCGCGCGCCAAAGGCACCCAGGTGGAGGTGCGCGATCTCTTTTTTGCCACCCCGGCCCGGCTCAAATTCCTGAAATCCGACCGGGCAGAGGCTGCTGCGATTACGGAAATTGTCAAACGAATCGCTTTAGCCTATCCGCAGGTGGGGTTTTCCCTGTCCGGCGCCGACCGCCAGCCCTTGAACTGGCCGCCTGCGCGCGGAAGTGAGCCGCATCTTGCCCGGATTGCGCAGATCCTTGGTCAGGATTTTGTCGACAACGCCATGGAGATCGATGCGCTGCGCGAAGGGGTGCGCCTGAGCGGGTTTGCGGGTCTGCCGACCCATCATCGCGGCAATGCCCAGCATCAGTTCTTCTTCGTCAACGGACGGCCGGTGAAAGACAAGCTGCTTCTGTCGGGCCTGCGCGGTGCCTATGCGGATGTGCTGGCGCGGGACCGGCATCCGGTGGTCGTGCTCTATCTTGAACTTGATCCGTCCCAGGTGGATGTGAATGTGCATCCGGCCAAGGCGGATGTGCGGTTCCGCGATCCGCAGCTGGTGCGCGGGCTTCTGGTTGGGGCAATCAAGCATGCCCTTGTTCAGGCGGGGCACCGGTCCTCCACCTCCAATGCGGCAGTGGCGCTGGACGCCCTCAGGGCCCAGCCCTCCGGCCCGGCGGCCTCCGGTGGCAGCTCATATCCGGACTACGCCGCTTCCCCAAGAGCAGGCGCAGGCGCGGGGCATAGGGCCAGCATCTATGGCGGGCAGACCTCTGCCCCCCGATGGTCGGAGGACGTGTTCCGGCCCGTTGCGGCAACCGGTCCGGCAGGCAGTGGAGCAGGCCGTGCGGCTTTGGCAGAGGGCGCGGTCCCGGTGGCTGGGGTTGGCGGCGGGTTTGCCGAACCGCGCGCTGCATCCTCTTTTCAGGACAATCTGGCCGATCTCTCCGTGCCTTCAGCCGACGTCCGGGCCCATGAGGCCCCGCTGGAGGTTGAGAAAACCAGCCTGCCGCTTGGTGCGGCTCGGGCCCAGGTGCATGAGACCTATATCATTGCCCAGACCGGTGACGGGGTGGTGATTGTCGATCAGCATGCCGCCCATGAGCGTCTTGTCTATGAGCGTTTGAAAGACGCGCTGGCCAAAAAAGACGTCGCCCGGCAGATGCTCTTGATCCCGGAGGTCGTCGACATGCCGGAGGAAGACGTGCAGCGCCTGTGTGAGAGGGCGGGGGATCTGGCCAAGGCCGGTCTTGTGCTGGAAGCGTTCGGGCCGGGCGCAATTGCTGTCAGAGAAACCCCGGCGCTTCTGGGAGAAATGGATATTGAAGGCATGGTGCGCACTCTCGCCGATGAGCTGGCCGAATGGGACACGGCGGAGGGTTTGAAGGAAAAGCTCGACCATGTTGCGGCCACCATGGCCTGCCATGGGTCCGTGAGAGCCGGCCGGCGCATGCGCCCGGAAGAAATGGACGCGCTGTTGCGCGATATGGAGGCCACCCCGAAATCGGGCCAGTGCAATCACGGCCGGCCCACCTGGGTGGAACTGAAGCTGAGCGATATCGAAAAGCTGTTCGGGCGCAAATAGGCCCGGCTAAAGGCAAATGGACAAGCGGGAGGAGCAGGGCTTGAGAAACGGTCTGGTCAAGATCCTCGTTGCCCTGGCCGCTGCCTATGGTGCTGCGGCGGGATATATGTACTTCAACCAGCGAAGCTTCGTGTTCGTGCCGGCGGGTGAATTGGAAACACCGGCAGACAAGGGTCTGGACACGGTCTTCGTCGAGACGGCCGTCATGGCCGATGGCACGCAAATTCCGGTCTGGCGGGCGGAACCGTCCACTGACGGCGCTCCGACGGTGCTCTATTTCCATGGCAATTCCAGATCGCTGTCGGCCCGCTCGAAACGATTCCAGAAAATCCTGGAAGGCGGCTACGGCCTCTATGCGCCAACCTACCGGGGCTATCCGGGCAGCAGCGGCAGCCCGTCTGAACAAGCCCTTCTGGCAGATGCTCTGGAACATTTCGACCGGCTGTCAGATGTGGGTGGGCCGGTGATCCTTCACGGGGAAAGCCTTGGCACCGGGGTGGCGGCTGCTGTCGCCGCAGACCGGCCTGGGGCGGGCCTTGTGGTGCTGGAAGCGCCCTATACAGCTCTCGTCGACATTGCAGCTGAGCAATATCCGTGGCTGCCGGTCGAGCTTTTGATGAAAGATCCCATGAAGACCCGGGACCGCATTGGCGCCCTTAAGGCGCCGCTCCTGATCGTTCACGGAACCGAGGACCGGATCATTCCGCCCGCGCATGGGCACCGTCTCTATGAGCTTGCCCCGGAGCCCAAGGATCTGCTGATCCTTGAGGGGGGCGGCCATAGCGACCTGTGGGACAACGGGCTGTTTGAGGCGGTCAAAGCCAGCTGGGCAAAGGCCCATGCCAGCTAGGGATGGGCCAGCTAGGACGGGACAAGCCAGGGACGGGACAAGTCAGGACGGGGCCTGCCCCCTAGAACGAGCGCTGGAGACGGAAGGTTCCGTAAACTTCGTAAGTGTCCTCCAGCCCTGAAGATCTGTCGAAGTTCAGATCCCGGTATTGCAGTTCGGGGCCCATCTCGAAGCCGTCGACCGGTTCCCACATGGCGTTGCCGGTCACGCTCCACTGGGTGAAGTCGAAGGCATCGGTGCCCGCATCCACAGAGTGATAGCCACCTTCCAGATTGACGTCGACCGTATCGGTCAGGCCCAGATTGACGCCGCCGAAAATGTTCCAGGTTTTGGTGGTGTCCGTGCTGTTGCCATCCCAGGTGGCATCGGTGATCCGGCTGTTCCAGCCGGTCGACCCGTAGCCGCTGGCGCCATCGGTATAGACACCCTGAAGCGCAATTTTGCCGCCCTTTCCAAGGCCGCCAAACTTGACTTCCACCCCGGCGCCAAGCGCCCAGCCGAGCGTATCCTCGGATCCGCCGGTCGTTTGGTTATAGACCGCATCAGGGTAGACCTGATGCAGCGCGCCCATGATCTGGGCCTTGCCCCAGCCCTGGGAAACGCCAAGGGCGCCGACCACATTCGGCATGCGTGTACCGCCGTAATCCAACGTGCTGCCGTTCAGGCCGATACTGGTTTCCCGGTCGGAGCGGTCTTCCAGGGCAAGCGTTGCGTTGAAGCCGCTGCCAAACGCATAAGTGTAGGCGATCTGATTGGTTTTCTGATCAGAATAGGATTCGATCTGCGCGTCCATCGAATAGCCGGTGAAGAAATCGAAATTCGATTCCGCCTTCCCGGCCAGCAGACCGCCCCACTGAATGTAGCCCTTCTCCAGCGAGAAGCCGCCGCTGTCATTGGTTTGCTGCATGTACATTTCGATATAGGTGCGCAAGGTGCCCAGCTCGGTGGCCGTGCGGGCATCCAGATAGAGATAGCCGCGCGTGCGCCACTGATAGCCATCCGTGTCCCGGTCACCCCAGGCATTTTCAGATTCTCCGAAATTGCGGACGCGGAATTCTGTGCGCAGGCGGCCACGAACCCGAAGGCAGGTTTCCGTACCGGGGATGTAGTAAAACCGGCTTCCATACGCATCACAGATCCGGACATAATCAACCGGTTCCGGCGCCACCGGCAGATCGGCGGCCAGCGCCGGAGATGCTGCGGCGGCAAGAGCCGCAAAGGATCCAAGAAGGGCAAAGCGTGTCATAACGTCACTCCGAAGACGAGGCGAAAATTGATCTTAATCTTACTATGGGTTCGCTTCGTGACGATTTGCTAACAGCATTGGACACTAAAAACGTCGCAACGGAAGTTGGAGGCGGAGCTGTTGCTCTTTTGCAACGCAAACTGGAGCTATCGTTTTGAAAGAAAGAAGCTTTTAAGCAATTTTACGGAGGCTGTCTCGCTGATGCCGGAATACACGTCCGGCACGTGGTGGCATGTGTCTTGAGAGTAAAAGCGGGTGCCGTGCTCCACACCGCCGCCCTTTTCGTCTCCCGCCCCATAATAGAGCCGCCGTATGCGCGCAAAGGAGATGGCCGCTGCGCACATGGGGCAGGGCTCCAGAGTGACATAAAGGTCGCAGCCGGTCAGGCGCTGCGAGCCCAAAAGGCTGCAAGCGCTGCGGATTACCAGAATTTCCGCATGGGCGGTCGGGTCATTCAGCTCCAGCGTGCGGTTGCCGTCCCGGGCGAGAATTTGTCCGTCTTTCACCAGAACGGCGCCAACTGGCACTTCCCCCCGGGCCGCCGCCGCTTCGGCTTCTTCAAGGGCAAGGCGCATGAAGGAGGGCTGCTTCCCCTTTGGGTTCGTTTGGGTCATGGGCTAAAGACTATCAGGTGTTTTTCAAGCTTGCTTTAAAACTGCCGGGACTCTTTGAGATCTCCGGTGCTGCCGCTGTTTCGCATGGGCCATGCGTCAGGAAAAGGGCTCCCTTGCAGATTTGACGGCAGGAACCGATTTCCGAAACGCGCAAGCTCTGCTATGACGCCCCCATGACGACAAGAAAACCTTCTCAAAAACGCCCAGGGCCGCCAATAGGCAAGGGGCGGGCGGCAGACGTGCCGCCGAAAAAGCACACCAAGTTCCCCGGCCGCAAGCCGTCGGGGTCAAAACCGGCTGCGGCCGGCGTCCAGATGGTCTCCGGGGACGGTGAACGGATCGCCAAGGTCATGGCCCGGGCCGGGCTGTGTTCGCGCCGGGAAGCCGAAACCTGGATCGAGGCCGGACGGGTGGAACTGAATGGCAAAAAACTGACCACACCTGCGGTGACCGTGACCATGTCCGACCGGGTGGTGGTAGACGGCGAGCCGCTGCCGATGCGCGAACGCACGCGGCTGTGGCTCTATCACAAGCCCAAGGGGCTGGTGACCACCAACAAGGATCCCGAAGGACGGCCGACCGTGTTCGACCGTCTGCCGGCGGATCTTCCCCGGGTTCTGACCGTCGGGCGGCTGGACATCAATACGGAAGGCCTGCTGCTTCTGACCAATGATGGCGGGCTTGCCCGGGTGCTGGAGCTTCCGGCGACCGGCTGGCTGCGCCGCTACCGGGTGCGCGCCTTCGGCAAGGTGACCCAGGCGGATCTGGATGCGCTCAAGGACGGCATTGCCATTGAGGGTATCCTCTACGGCGCCATCGAGGCGACGCTCGACAAGGAGCAGGGCGGCAATGTGTGGCTGACCGTGGGGCTGCGCGAGGGCAAGAACCGGGAAGTCAAACGGGTTCTGGAACATCTGGGTCTGGCCGTGAACCGGCTAATCCGCCTGTCCTATGGTCCCTTTCAGCTGATGGACCTTCCGGAAGGCGATGTGCGGGAAATCCGCGGGCGGGTTCTGCGGGACCAGCTGGGCGACGGACTGATTGAGCAGGCCGGAGCCGATTTCGACGCCCCGATCCTGCATCAGCCCCAGCAGGAGGCGGCCAAGAAACAAGGTGACAAACGGCGTGGTCCCGGCGGCGCCCACAAATCCGGCACTGGCGACGGCGCTCAGGGCAAATGGTTGAGCGCCCGGGAAGGCCGGTCGCAAACCGATCGGCGCAAGGCGGCTAAAGGCAGCGGCGATGGGCCGAAAAAACAGGCAAAGCGCAGCAATGCCGGGCCCCGGCAGGAAAAGGTTTCGCCGCGCTCGCGTTTCCGCATGACATCCGAGCCCAAACCGCGCCGTGATTTTCCCGAGGAGCGCAGCGCGCCCGCCCGCCGGATCTGGAGCGACGAGGGGCTGGTCGAAGACAAACAGCAGGAATCGCGCACCAGCCGTGACAAACAGGACAGGGGCGGCCCGCCGCGCGGCGGCAGGGGTGGACCGCGCGGTGGAGACCGCTCTTGAGGATTGTTGCCGGACGCTTCAAGGGCACAGCCCTGGCCACGCCAAAATCCCAGACAACCCGGCCCACCAGTGACCGGCTGCGGGAGACGATTTTCAATATTCTTGCTCACGGGCTGGACGTGGAGATCGACGGCGTGCGGGTTCTGGACTTGTTTGCCGGAACCGGCGCGCTTGGTTTTGAAGCGCTCAGCCGGGGCGCGCGCCACTGCACCTTCATTGAAGAAGGCGCGGAAGCGCGCGGGGTGATCCGCCGCAACATGGAAACCCTGGGGCTTAACGGGGCAGCCAAGATCTTCCGCCGGGATGCGACCCGTCTTGGCGAGACCGGCACCATCGAGCCTTTCGGCCTGGTGTTTGCCGATCCGCCCTATGACAAGGCTCTGGGCGAACGGGCTCTGGCTTCTGCGCGCGACGGCGGCTGGCTGATGCCGGGCGCGGTCTGCGTTCTGGAAGAACGCGCCTCTGCCCAGATCGAGCCGCCCGCAGGCTTTGACGAACTCGACCGGCGCCGGGCCGGGGACAGCCAGGTGGTGTTTTTGAAGGCTTCCTAAGGTCCGGATCCCTGGCCTTTGAGGTTGGGCATGAAGCAATGTCTCTGACAGGACGGTCCGGTCAGGCGCCGCCAGGCATCATGATGTAGACGGTCTTGACGGCTGGAAGGCTTTCCCGGCTGACGATCACTTTTGCCGTTGGCGCCCGCACAATTTCATATCCGGCTTCGCCCGCCCGCGCCGTAAAGGCTTCCAGCGCTCCGGCAAAATGGAAATGCATAGGGATCACCATGGCCGGGCCAATATTCTGCAGCACATCCATCAGGCTGTCGAGGCGCAGGGTTGAGGAATTGTCGATTGCGGCAAAAACCACATCAATCTGCCCCAGCCGGGTCAGATCTTCCTGGGTTAGCCGATGATGCAGATGGCCCAGATGGGCAATGCACAGATCCGCGACCTCGAAGATGAAGATCGAATTGCCAAGGCGCCGGGTCTCGCCGTCCCAGCCGCGGATATTGGTCTGAATGTTGCGGATACGGACATCTTCCACTGTGAGGTCGTGATCCATCGGGCCGCCCTTCGGGTTCCAGCCGTAAAGGAGATGTTCGATGCTTGGATCCGGCGACAGGGAATAGTGGGTCGAGTGGGCGCCGTTCATGGTGGCAACGGTTGGCGGCAGAAAGGGGCGGTAGACATCGTTATAATCGGTGGCAATCCGCACACCCGCAGGCGTTTCCAGCTCGAAGGTGGAATGGCCGATATAGCGGATCTGCACCTGACCGGTTTGCAGCTCCGCCTGCCAGACCCGCAGCTCGCCGGTTTCAAGCGGCGCAAGCGGGGCCTGGGCGACGACCTGGCAAATGGCCGAGGCCGGCTGGGCCATAAACAGGACAGCCAGCGCCAGCAGCCCTGCACAGACAAATCTTCGCACCTTGCCAGCTGCCTCAAACGGGCTGCGCGGCATGATGGTCCGAATCCGGACCAAGCAACGATCAAAACCTCCAAACGCCATCCTGCCGGTCCCCGAACCTGCTTCGCCATTGAGCGCGCCGCGTTTCGTCACAGTCTATCTGTTTTTCCGTTTGCGTTGAAATCTTTGATCTCAGGCAGAAAGCGGGACTTCCGATGAAGCGCGGTTTGCTTCAAAGGGAAAAGGTAGCGGTCGGATTGCATCAGGCAAGGTAGACCGCAGTTTTCCGGGAAAATTGGAATGTGTCTGCCTGGGAGAAAGGGCCGGGGCAGCTATGCGGCGGTGCAAAAGAAAAAGGCAACCGGCCTGCTGTCTTGGGTGCGCAGGCGGTTGCCATAGGTGGGAGCAGGTGGGAGGAAGTACCCGCCCCTGAAGGGATTTTCAGACCACGTGAAGACTGACGGGAGGCTTTCCCCCTCGCGAGCGCAGGCCCGTGTCGGCATTTTTTGACGTTTGAGCGGTTGCCTGCACATAGATGAGCTCTCCGGCATGGCCGGCTTCCATCATCAGAGCGGAGCGGCTGCACTGGGCCGCAAGGGACAGGCCGAGATCCCGGAAATGGGCCCGCCGGTAGCAATAGACCGCAAGCGATGCGCGTTGCTCATCCGGCAAGGTGGCAGCCACATCCTTGACGGCTGTCAAAGTGGCGCCCAGAAGCCTCTTGAGCATGTTTTCCGGAACCGGGCAGGTATCCAGATCTGTAGATCCCGAATTTTGCATTGTCTAGCCCCTAGTAATTTAAGATCAGGGTCTCTTGTTCTGTTGAATTATTTATTAATTTATGCTCGTATTTTAATAAATAAACCTTATATTGTGAAAAATACTCATGTGGCAATCAAGTAACTTTGATTGACTCTTTTATCAATTTTGTCAGCTGGTCTTTTGTGGAGCTGCGCAGAGCTTCCGCCTGTTCCAGAATGCGGTCGGCCTTCATGAAATCGAGAACGCGGATATTGTCATGAGGGGGGCGGACCAGGATATCTGGTTGTTCTATCCGGAGTTTTTGGTTTGTGATCGTTTGCATCAGGATCTGGGCGGAGCCGAACATGCTGTCCAGCATGTTGATTTCGTCCTTGTCCGGGCGCGGTACGGGGGCGCCGACCACATCGACAGCGATCACAATGTCACATGCTGCACGCATGCCTTCAAAAGGCAGTGGATTAACAACGCCGCCATCGATCAGATACCTTCCATTGTGCTTGACCGGATGGAAAAGAGCGGGAATCGCAACGGATGCAGCCACTGCAGGCAACAGCGGGCCGGTTTCGAAATCCACTTCCTCACATCCGTAAAAATCGGTCGACAGCAGCCGGAGCGGGATCTTCAGGTCCTCGAAGGTCTCAGGCAGATGCTCTGCGACAAAAACTTCCAGCACTCGCTGCGGGTCAAACTGCACGGGGCCGGAACGGAACATGTCCGCAAAGCGCCGGGGGCGTAATTGCCAGACTTTCGCCAGAACCGTGTTGCGGTCAGAAAACGTGTCCAGCACGATCTGGCGGATGTCCTGACCACTCAGACCGCTTGCATAGGCGGCCCCCAGAATGGCCCCGATTGAGGAGCCGGCAATCTGGACCGGGGTCAGGCCCAGATCGTCCAGGGCCTCCAGAACGGGAATATGAGCAAGACCGCGGGCGCCGCCGCTGCCAAGGGCAAGGCCGATCCTGGGCGCTTTTGAGGCAGGCGCCAAAGACGCGTGAGAGGACGGCGAAGCTGCGGACGGGGAAGGGGAGGCAGAAGCCATGGGGCGGGGTCCCGGTTGGAAGATCAAGCCTCTTTCACATGGGAACCGGTCCCGCGCTTTCCAAGGGCAGGGGGCCAGGGTCCGCCGCTTCGAAATCAGATTACGTAGTAAAGATCGCCGGACGTTGCGGTCATCCAGGTGGTCATCTGCTTCAGCGTCATCGGTTCGGCGACCAGGAAGCCCTGGATGGAGAAGTCGCCCATCATGCGCAGGCGGGCATATTGGGCTTCCGTTTCCACACCCTCGCAGACAACGGAAATATCGAGCGAGCGGGCCAGGTGGACCAGCTGGTTGACCACGGCTTCCTTGCGGGAGTCCTCGATCATCTGGGTGGTGAAGGACCGGTCGATCTTCAGCCCGGTAATCGGCAGGCCGGCCACATGGGTCAAAGACGCATAGCCGGTGCCGAAATCATCAAGCTCGATGTGAATGCCCATGTCAACGAGTTCACGCAGAGCCGCAAGGTGGCCCGACCGGTTGTCGTTCAGGAAGACTGATTCCAGCACTTCTGCCGTAATCCGCTCCGGGTCGACGCGGTGTTTTGCCATCGCCGCCTTGAAATGGTCGACCAGCATGCCTGATGCAAGGTGGGACTGGGAGACATTGATGGAGATCCGGCCGAAGTCCAGCCCCCGGTCGAGCCAATGCCTTGCGGCGGCAAGGGCGTTGTCGATAACGAGTCTCCCAAAGGCAGGGGCCAGATTTGACTTTTCCAACACATGCAGAAACTGCCCCGGAGCCATGGTGCCCTGGGTCGGATGGTTCCAGCGGACCAGGGCTTCGACCCCTGTGATCGCCTGGGACCGCAGGTTCACCTGGGGCTGGAAAACCATGAAAAACTGGTTTTTCTTGACCGCATCCTGCAGCTCCAGCTCGATCCGGGCCTCAGCCTCGCTTTCGGTCTTCATGCTGGGGGTGAAGAAAGTGAATCGGTCCTTGCCGTTTTCCTTGGACTGGTACAGCGCCAGATCCGCATTGCTGAGAAGATCGTCGAACGTGGTGCCGTCTTGCGGGCACAGGGCAACCCCCATGCTGACTGTCGGCCAGAACCGGTTGCCGTTGAATTCCATGGGCGCGCGCATCAGGCGCCGGGCCCGTTCGAACAGTTCATTCGGATCGGACTGGTCGTTTTCCGCAATGATGACGAATTCGTCCCCGCCCCAGCGGTATGGTGTGCCGAGGCCCCTTGAGACTTCACGCAAGCGGCGGCCGGTCTCTTCCAGGCAGTAGTCTCCGGCCACATGGCCGAGCGTATCGTTGACCCGTTTGAAATTGTCCATGTCCACATGGACAAGGAATGCGGGTTTGCCGTCCCGGTCAAACAGGCTCTTGGCGTCCCGCTGGCAGCCCGCACGGTTGGACAGTTTCGTCAGCGGATCAAAATAGGCAAGGCGTTCGGCCCTGACCCGCGCTTCCCGGGTCTCTGTTTCCCGCTGGACCCGTTCGCTCACGTCGTTGGCGATCAGGACGACCAGCTCCTGGTCCCGCTCCTTCAGCAGCTGGACCCGCAGATCGACAGGATATTCGCTGCCATCCTTGCGTTTGTGGAGGCATTCGGCCGAAAGCCCTTCCAGCTCGCCGTTTTGCAAGGGCCGGACCTGACGCAGGATCGTATCTTTGGTGTAGATCGGGTTGATGTCCCAAAGATGCAGGGCTTTCAGGGCATCGATGCCATAGCCCAGATTGTCGAGCGCGCATTTGTTGGCGTGTTCGAACCGGAAGGTTTTGGCGTCGAGAATGTAGATTTCGTTGAGCGAAGATTCCAGGATCTTGGCCAAAAGATTGGTCTGGCGTTCAGCCTCCGTGCGCTCGGTTATGTCGTGAATGGTCCCCAGGACCTTTTTGGGGGTGCCATCTGCTGCCGCAACGATCCGGCCGCGCACATGCATGGTCCGGAACGATCCGTTCTCCTGAATCAGGGAATGTTCGAAATCAAAACCGCCGCAGGTGTTGATCGCGCGCTCAACGAGCAAGCGGGTGGCCTGGCGTTCATTTTCCGGGATCTGCATGAACACCCGTTCAAGGATCTGTTTTGAGGGAACGTCCCGCGATATGCGCATGATCCGGAAGAACTCTTCAGTGCCACTGACTTCGTCGGTTTCCAGATCCCGTTCCCAGCTGCCCACCGCCGCGATCCTCTGGGCCTCCAGAAGCCGGGCATTGTTGGCTTCCAGGCGTTTTGTATAGCTGCGTACCTCGGCTTCCAGCCGGGACCGTTTTGTTTGAACGGACATTTGCAGGCGGACCAGCAGGCGCTGGATGACGGCCCAGGCAATGAGGGACAGACCGGAGCCGGCGAGGATCGACACAAGAATGCCGCGAATGAAAGACCAGACATTGCCGGTCACGTCCTTGACCAGAAGCAGCTTGAAGTCCGTGTCGGCCACACTGGCACCGACCGGCAAGTCCCGCGCCATAAAAATTCTGTCGTTCTGCAGGTAGAACGGCTGCAAGTCTCTCAGATCCTGGGTGCCGATGGAAAATGCGTCCAGACCTGTCCCCGCTGGCGCCAGACTGCCGAGGACCTTGAAAGGCTCAGTGGCTGCGTCTTCCGTTGCCTTGGAAGACACGTCACAGATCTTGATGATCTGAGCGTCAACCGCCGCGCTTGCAAGCGACAGGGAATGCTCGATATCCACGGTCAGTTTGAGATAGCCGAGGAGCTCGCCGTCAGACACCACCTGCCGGTAGACACCAACGGCGAACCGGTTGTCCGGGGCAATCTCGATCCCGTCCGTCAACCGGTAGAGCCCTGAGGCGGGGGCTGCTGCGCCCGCGTCTGCGACCGGATAGAGCAGATCCTCATTGGGGCCGAACACGGCAAGGCCCGTAAGATCAGGGATCGAGGAACGGGAAGCCACCAGCGCGTCGGCAATGTGTTTGAGCCTGGCCGTGTCCTGGTGCCGTAGCGCGTTTTCAAATGCGGGGGTCCCTGTGGCTTCCTGAACGATGCTGTCCAGCATTCTGGCGCCGAAGGCCCGCTGTTTTTCCAGAAGCCGTTCAGCGCTCCGCGCAATCGCATCTTGCGGGGCCTGCAGGTTCCGGTATTCGGACACGATGTTTTGAACGGTCAGGACACAGACAACGAGCGCCAGAAAAGACAGGAACACGAGCCTGAGCGGTTTTTCGAAATTCTGATCATCGGGGCACAGCTTCCGGACAATCCGGTCAAGCAGACCTTCTTCGCCGCGTCCACCGGGCTCTTGCCCACGCAGATGCGTCCGTGTCCCCGGATTTTGACTTCCAAGACCTTGCACTGTCACCCCCGGCAGCCGCAGCTGCGATCTGGACGGCAGGGATGGAAATGGACACCTTCATCACATGGCTGCGCGAGTGTTTATTTTCAAAACCATAACTGCCAATTTTCTCAATAAACCTGAATAGTTAAATTGTTTTGAATGCAGTTGTTAAATTGCATTAAGAGACCGGTAGGGCATTTCCGGAAAGACAGTGTTTTCGAGCCAGTAGAGCGCAAGAAATCCTGCCGGACAGCCCGATTGCAAGCTACTGCTTTGCTTATTGAGAAAAGAACTGCAACAAGGCGTTACACGTTTCTTTTGGGGCTTCTTCCGGCAGAAAGTGTCCGGCGGGCACCGCCTGACCGGTCACATGCGGGCACCAGGCCCGCCACATCTCAAGGGGATTGGCCACACTGGTTGCGATGCCCTTGTCGCCCCACAGCGCCAGCATGGGCGGCTTGAGGGTCCGTCCCGCCTGCCGGTCTGCGTCATCATGCTCGTAGTCGCACGTGGCACCGGCGCGGTAGTCTTCGCAGCAGGCGGAAATCCGGTCCGGATCGCAGAACCAGCTGCGGGTGTGGGCGAGAGCGGTTTGGTCAAAACAGTCGAGTGTCTTTGCGGCGGTCCAGCTGGCCAGGGTGTGTTCCAGATAGCGGACCGGCGCGGCGCCGATCATTTTTTCCGGAAAGGGAAACGGCTGGGCCAGAAAGGTCCAGTGATAGACCTTAAGCCCGAAGGCGCGGTCCAGCTGATCCCAATAGTCCGCTGTCGGCAGAATATCGAGCACGGCCAGTTTGAGCAGGGCTTCCGGATGGTCGAGCGCGAGCCTGTAGCCGACACGGCCACCCCGGTCATGACCTGCAAGATAGAAATGCTCGAACCCCAGAACACGCATCAATTCACGCATGGCGGCTGCCATACTGCGCTTGGAATAGGCCTCGTGGCTGGCGGAGACAGGCGGGACGTCGGAGCTGCCGTATCCGGGCAGGTCAGGTAAGACCAGCGTGAAATGCCGGGCTAACTCCGGGGCCATCCTGTGCCAGATCACATGGGACTGGGGATAGCCATGCAACAGCAGCAAAGGCGGTCCGGAGCCGCCTATCCTGCAGAACAGGCCAATCCCGTTGGCCTGGACCCGTCTGGTGTCGAAGTCCGGAAAAAGATCCGGAAGATCTGTCCTCAACCCGTTCCCCTGACCAATTTGCCTGGATCTACTAGCTGTAGAGCAAGAAGCCGGGGCGGCGCAACTGGCGATTTACCGGAAAGGCACGGCAGTGGCTCAGCTGTTTTTCTGTTGCTCCCGGACAAGTTCCCGCCAGCCGATGTCGCTTCGGCAAAAGCCCTCTGGCCAGTCGATTTGCTCCACGGCTGCATAGGCCCGTTCCTTGGCTTCAGCGACCGTGGTGCCCAGAGCGGTCACGTTAAGGACCCGGCCACCATTGGCCAGAAGCGCGGCCCCGTCCTGCTTTGTTCCGGCGTGAAACACAGTCACGGTGCCGGAATCGAGCCCGTTCAGGCCCCTGATTTCCGTGCCCTTGTTATAGGCGCCCGGATAGCCCCTGGCGGCCATGACAACCGTCAGGGCGGTGTCTTGACGCCAGTCGGCCCGGGCCTGATCCAGGGTGCCGTCCACACTGGCCAGCACCAGATCCAGAAAATCGCTTTTCAGGCGCATCATCATCACCTGGCACTCGGGATCGCCGAACCGGGTGTTGTATTCAATCAGCTTCGGGCCGTTTGCCGTCAGCATCAGCCCCGCATATAGCACGCCCTTGAACGGCGTACCGCGTGCAGCCAGCGTTGCAATCGTTGGGGTGATGATTTCGGACATCACCCGGTCCACGAGGGCATCGGTCAGAACCGGGGCGGGAGAATAGGCGCCCATGCCGCCTGTATTGGGGCCTTGATCGCCGTCAAAGGCCCGTTTGTGATCCTGGGCGGTGACCAGCGGCAGGGCGTTTATGCCGTCCGAAAGCACGAAGAAGCTGGCTTCCTCGCCCTCCAGAAACTCTTCAATCACCACTTCAGCCCCTGCATCTCCGAACGAGCCTTCAAAGCAGGCGGTGACAGCGGCTTCTGCGTCCGGCAGGGTCATGGCGACGACAACGCCCTTCCCGGCGGCCAGACCGTCCGCCTTGACCACAATCGGGGCGCCTTTTTCGCGCAGATAGGCCAGTGCGTCGTCCCGGTCCGCGAAGCGCCCATATCCGGCTGTCGGAATGCCGGCCTCGTCGCAGACGCCCTTGGTAAAGGCCTTGGACCCTTCCAGCTGGGCGGCCGCCTTGCCGGGGCCGAACGCCTTCAGGCCGGCCGCTTCTAGATCATCCACCAGACCGGCCACCAGGGGGGGCTCCGGGCCAACAACCACCAGATCAATGGCCTCACGCTGGCAAAAGCCGATGACAGCGTCATGGTTGGTGACGTCGAGATCCACCAGCTCCGCCAGGCTGGCGATGCCGGCATTGCCGGGCGCAACGAACAGTTTGCTCAGTTTTGGGGATTTCACCAAGGCCCAGGCCAGGGCGTGTTCACGCCCGCCGGATCCAAGAAGCAGCAGTCTCATGTCTCGCCGGTCTTTCGCAGAATATCCGTGTCGCTGACGCCGGATTGGATGGGTCAGCGTTGCAGAGCGGGGTCTATCATGGCCCGCCGCGGCCCGCAAATCGGGGGGCGAGGGGAAAGGTGCAAGGCCTGTGCGCATTTGCCGGATGGAATCGGCGGGCAAGTTCTGTAAAAGTTGGCAGACGCATTAAGAGGACAAAATGTTTTTCGCCACCAGGGACACGGGGCCGGTTGCTGACGCGGTCAAGCAGCATTGGGTCGATACGAAACTTCCGGCGCCGCTGCGCCCCTATGCACGTCTGGCCAGATGGGAACGGCCTATCGGCTGGTGGCTGTTGCTGTGGCCGTGCTGCTGGTCCGCCGCGCTCGCTGCGATTGCCTCTGGCAGCAGCTGGCCAAACCTTTGGCACCTTGTGCTGTTCTTCATTGGCGCCGTGGCCATGCGCGGGGCTGGGTGCACCTTTAACGATCTGGTCGATGTGGATATCGATGCCAAGGTCGAGCGGACCCGTTCACGGCCCATTCCGGCAGGCCAGGTCACCAAAACCCAGGCGGCGGTGTTTCTGGTGGGGCAGGCCCTGATTGGCTTGCTGGTGCTCTTGCAGTTCAACAGCTTCACCATTGGCCTGGGGATTGCCTCCCTGCTTCCGGTGGCGATCTACCCCTTCATGAAACGCATCACCAACTGGCCTCAATTGTTTTTGGGCTTTGCGTTTTCCTGGGGCGCCTTGATGGGCTGGGCGGCGGCCTTCGGGTCCCTGTCCCTGGCACCGGTACTTTTGTATCTGGGGGGGATCTGCTGGACGATCGGTTATGACACGATCTATGCCCATCAGGACAAGGAAGACGATGCGCTGGTGGGCGTCAGATCCACCGCCCGCCTCTTCGGGGACCGCACCAAACCGGCTCTGATTGTGCTCTATGCCATGGCAACCGTGCTGTTCGCCCTGGCGGCCTCTCTGGCCGATGCGGGCCCGCTCGCCTTTGCAGGTCTGGTCGCAGGGGTGGGGCATCTGGGCTGGCAGGTGGTGGTGCTGAATATTAATGACGGCGACCAGTGCCTGAAGCTGTTCCGCTCCAATTCCACCTATGGCTGGATCCTGTTTGCAGGCTTCGTTGCCGATGGGTTTGTTGCCGGGCTCTGACGCTTGAAAGCAGGGTGTCCCCTGTCAAAGCGCCAGAGAATCCTGCAAGGCGCCCGCGTCAGCTGCGGGCGATGATTTCCCGTTCATTGATGAACATGCTGCACGCGGCGGCGGGACGGCCCGGCTGGCGCTTGTTCAAAAAGCGCGGGCGGCGGCCGGTCAAAAGACGCAGCTTGCGGCGCGGGGAAGGGCCTCCGGCCGGTGTCGCGCTATAGGCATCAATCGGTTTGACATCGCCACCCAGATCACACACCAGCATCGGCAGATTCAATGTCTGCGCCCAGCGGCTCCACAGCACGGCCAGATCGTCGGACCCGGCCCGTTCGGCCAGAGTGATGGACAGGGCGCTGTCAGGGTGTTTCAGGATCAGGGAGGCGGCGATCTCCCCGGGGGCTTCCCCCGGCACGATCCGCACCATGACCCCGTCGAAGGCGCTGATGGCGGCCACAACCCGGACCGGCACACCGGCAAGACGGCGTTTGATGATGACCTTGTCCCGGTCCAGAATGATCTCGGCCGGAAGGGCCATCGTCCCGGGGCGGGGTTCGAGCCTTTGTTCAAAGCGGACCGGCAGGCAGCCGGGATGCAGTAGAGTGTCTGCCCCTGTCCCGGCTGCCGTTGGATCCTGTCTTTCTGTTTGACGTCTCAAATGACTCTCCGTCGGACCTTTTGGTCTCTATGATGCAACCAGACTAACGGAGAAGAGTCGTGAACCACTTAAGAGATAGAGTTAAAAAACTATGATTTTAAAGAGGGTTACCGGATTGTAAGCATGCCGGAAACGTCTTGTTTACTCTGTTGCCGGGCACAGGCGGCCGGCACGGGCGCAAGCTTCTTGAAAAGCACGGATGCTGAATAGGTTGTGCCCTTTCCGCTTCCCGTTGTTGCAGTGGCTGGACCCTGAGCGTAATACCAACGGGAGTTGACCCAGCCCCGAAGGACTTGAAGGACTTGAAGGGCAGAATGGCAAGACAGGCTTGCCACGGCTTGCAATGCGGCCCGCCCTGCCACCATATCCGGCCCTTGGGGCGCCCCAGTCAGACACGTCAAGGCGGTGTAAATGTCAGAATTGATTGATCAGAGCGAATTGCAGTCCCGGGCGGCGCGCCTTGTCGAAGCCGCGCGCAAGGCGGGGGCCGATGCTTGCGATGCGGTCGCGGTGACCGGTGTGTCTCTCGGTGTTGATGTGCGCGAGGGCAAGGTTGAAGAGACAGAGCGGGCGGAGGGCGACGATGTCACGTTGCGCGTTTTTGTCGGTAAACGGACAGCCGCCGTCTCCGCCAACCAGCTGGATGACCCGGCCGCGCTGGCCGAACGGGCTGTGGCGATGGCCAAGGTGGCGCCGGAAGACCCCTTTGCCGGGCTTGCTGATGACGAGTTGCTGATCCGGGACCTGCCGGAGCTGGAATTGCTCGACACCAGGCAGATGACGGCGGAGGCCCTGTCGGACATCGCACTGGAGGCCGAAGCGGCCGGTCTGGCGGTGGACGGGGTCAGCAAATCTGGTGGGGCAGGGGCCTCCTGGCGGCTTGCCGGGGTCGTTCTGGCCACCAGCCACGGGTTCCAGGGCGCCTATTTGACCTCCCGCTATGGCATGTCCATGACGGCGGTGGCCGGAGATGGAACGGCCATGGAGCGGGACTATGACTTTGACAGCCGCTCCTACTTTGAGGATCTGGAGGCTCCGGCGGAGATCGGAAGACGGGCAGGCGAGCGGGCGGTGCGCCGTCTCAATCCGCAGAAACTGTCGACCCGCACCGCCAATGTCATTTACGAATCCCGGGCCGCCCGCAGCATGCTTGGGCATCTGACTGGTGCCATCAACGGCGCGTCCATCGCCCGCAAGACCAGTTTTCTGAAAGACCGGATGGGCGAAGCGGTGTTTGCGCCGGGCATTCAGATTGTGGACGACCCGTTCAAGCGGCGCGGCGGTGCGACCCGGCCCTTTGACGGGGAAGGCACCTCTGCGGCGCTGTTGAACATGGTCGAGGACGGGGTTCTGCAACACTGGTTTCTGGATGGGGCATCGGCGCGCGAACTGGGCCTGCACCCCAACGGGCGGGCTCATCGCAGCGGCAGCGGCACCGCGCCTGGGCCAACCAACATCACGCTGATGCCGGGGGAGAACTCTCTTGAGGCCTTAATGGCCGAGGCTGGCAGCGGCCTGCTGGTGACTGACCTGATCGGCCATGGCGTCAATGGGATCACCGGGGACTACTCCCGGGGTGCGGCCGGGTTCTGGTTCGAAAATGGCCAGATTGTCGAACCGGTGAGCGAAATCACCATCGCGGGCAATCTGAATGACATGTTCAAGCGGCTCGTGCCCGGCAGTGATCTCGACAACCGCTATTCCGCGGCTACCCCGTCCCTGATGATTGAAGGAATGGCGCTTGCCGGAAACTGATCAGGCCTTGACCCCTGCCGAGCTGGAGGCGGATCTGGCGCTGCTGGAGGCCGCCGCCCGCCAGGCTGGTGATCTGGCCCTTGGTTATTTCGGCCAGGGTCTGGAGACCTGGTACAAGGGCAATAAGTCCCCCGTTTCGGAAGCCGATCTTGCCGTCGACCGCTTTCTGGCGGACCGGCTGCTCAGCGCCCGGCCGGACTATGGCTGGCTTTCGGAGGAAACCGCCGACGACAAGATCCGCCTGAGCCGCAAGCGCGTCTTCATCGTGGATCCGATTGATGGCACCCGCGCGTTTCTGGCCGGTGGCGATGAATGGACCATCGCGCTTGCGGTGGTGGAGGATAGCCGGCCGGTCGCAGGCTGTGTTTTTTGTCCCCGGCGGGAGGAAATGTTTCTGGCGCGGACCGGGGGGGGCGCTTGGCTGAATGGGGAAAAAATATTCGTTTCAGAGCACGGCCGGATCGAAGGCGCGCGTCTGACAGGAACGCATTCCATCATCTCGAACGTTGATGTCGCTGCGGCAGGCTTTGAAAAGGCGGAGATTTTCAGGTCTCTGGCCTACCGGTTGGCCATGGTAGCGGCCGGGCGCATTGACGTTGGGACAGCGCGCGGCGGGCCCAGTGACTGGGATCTTGCCGCCGCCGATCTTTTGGTGCAGGAAGCAGGCGGACAGGTGACGGACGTGGCCGGACAGGGCCTGTTCTACAACCGGAACCGGACCGGCCACCCGGCATTGATTGCGGCGTCTTGCGCCCTTATAGGTCCTGTGCGCGCCGTGCTGAAAGACGTGATCCGGTGACCCGCACGGTGCCGTGATCAAATTAGCGAGGAAGCTCATGAGCGAGACTGACACCCCCAAACAGCTGCTGCATCTGGTTTTTGGCGGAGAGCTGGAATCGCCGGAAGGCTTGACGTTCCGCGATCTGGACGAATTGGACATCGTTGGCATCTATCCGAACTACGCCGAAGCCTACACGGCCTGGAAGGCCAAGGCACAGGCAACGGTCGACAATGCGCATATGCGCTATTTCATCGTGCACATGCACCGGCTTCTGGACCCGGATGCGGCGGCCTGAAGCCTCTTGCGCAAGGACACTGCGCAAGATCCTCTCAATTTCTGAAATCGGTCAAATTTTGGGTGTTCACTCGTGCGCGTGTGAATACCCTTTTCTCCGGGAACCTCTTTTTAGGCGATAAGAAAAATGATCAAACGCCTCGGCCGCCATCCTCTGGTTCTGGCCGCTATCGGTACGGCGCTCGCCGGCTATCTCAAGCTTGTCTATCTCACCAACCGGTTCACGATCGAGCCGGAGCATGTGCATGCCGAGACGCAAGAGGACCTGCCGGTGATTGTGGCTATGTGGCACGGACAGCACTTCATGGTGCCCTTTGCCAAGCCGAAACACTGGCCCGCCAAGGTCATGATATCCCGCTCCGCCGATGGCGAGGTGAATGCGATTGCCGCGCGCAAACTCGGGCTTGGCCTGATCCGGGCCTCCGGTGGCCGTAATGCCCGTCAGATCAAGAAGCGGGGGGGCATGCGCGGCTTCATCGAAGCTGTCCGCGCGCTGCGCGAAGGCTTCAGCATTGCCATGACGGCCGATGTGCCAAAGGGCCCTGCACGACATGCGGGTGAAGGCATTGTTCAACTGGCCAAACATTCCGGCCGCCCGATCCTGCCGGTGGCGGTTGCCACCAGCCGCAGCATCGAGCTTGACAGTTGGGACAAGGCCAGCGTCAATCTACCTTTCGGCCGGGGAAGCATTGCCGTTGGCGAGCTAATCTGGGTGCCCAATGACACTGAAGACGCGGCGCTGGAAGCCTTCCGTCTCAAGGTGGAAGACGGGCTGAACGCGGCCACCAAACGGGCCTATGAACTTGTCGGCAGGGCGAATGGCTGAACAGCGCCCCTTTCTGTTGCGCTTTTACCGGGCCCTGGCCCGCGGCCTGACGCCGCTTTTCCATGGTCTTTTCTGGCTCAGAAGCCGGTCCGGCAAGGAGGTCGCCGCACGAAAGGGAGAACGCTTCGGGGTCAGCACCGCGCCGCGCCCGTCCGGAAAACTGATCTGGGTCCATGCGGCCAGTGTCGGCGAGACCACCTCTGTGCTGCCGCTGATCGAGCGGCTGACGGCGGCCGGGCACAAGGTGCTCCTGACAACCGTCACGGTGACGGCGGCCGAGCTGGCTGAAAAACGGCTGCCCGACGGGGCCCGGCACCAGTTCATGCCCTTTGATGCCCCCGGTCCGCTGAAACGGTTTTTGACACATTGGTCACCCGACCTGACCCTCATTGTGGAATCTGAAATCTGGCCCTGCCTGTTTGATGAACTGCGCAGCCGAAAGATCCCGCTGGTGCTGTTGAATGCCCGCCTGTCGGACAAGTCCTTCCATACCTGGTCGAAAGTGGGCCCGCTGGCCCGGTTCGTCTTCAGCTGTCCGGACCGGGTGCTCGCCCAGAGTTCTGCAGACGCAAAGCGATTTTCCAGGCTTGGAAGTTTGGCGGTCGACAGCCCGGGCAACCTGAAATTTGACGCCGATGCTCCGCCGGTGAACGGGGAGACCGTCGCGCTTCTGGAACAGCAGATTGCGGGGCGCAAACTCTGGCTCGCCGCTCTGACCCATCCGGGGGAGGAAGACGCGGTGCTGGCGGCCCATATACAGTTGCAGCAGACCTTTCCCGACCTGCTTCTGGTGCTCGTGCCGCGCCACCCGGTCCGCGCCGGGGAGGTCTGTGGTCTCGCCACAAAGTGCGGCCTGGAAGTCATCACCCGCAGCTCTGGTGCTCTGCTCTCAGCCCGGTGCGGGGTCTTTCTAGGCGATACGCTGGGCGAAATGGGCCTCTTTTATTCCCTGGCCCCGGTCACATTTCTCGGCGGCTCCTTTGGGGAGGCCGGCGGGCACAACCCAGTGGAAGCGGCGCTGGTGGGGTCGGCATTGCTGACTGGGCCGAAAGTGGCCAATGCCCGCGCGGTCTACAAGGAGTTCTGGAGCAAGCATGCGGCCATAAAGGTGGAGGAGCCGGAGGGTCTGGCAGCAGCGGTGGCGGCCCTGTTGCGGACACCGCGGACCGGCCAGGAGCAGGCGGGCCGGGCACGGGCCATTGTCGAAGAAGGCCGGGGCGCGCTGAACAAGACGCTGACCATCCTGGCGCCTTATCTGACGGCAGACAGCTGCGAACCGGCAGCGGGTATGCCGCGGGACACGGAGGTGCTGAATGGGCAAGTCTCCTGATTTCTGGTGGCAGGCGGAACAGCCGCCAGCGGCACATTTTCTGCGTCCCGTGGGTTGGCTTTATGGGAGTGTGGCCGGGCGCCGGCTGTTCGCTCCGCCCAAGGCCAGAAGCCGTCTGCCGGTGATCTGTATCGGCAATTTTGTGGTTGGGGGCACGGGCAAGACCCCTTTTGCGATTGCCCTTGCGCAGACACTCCGGGCCGAAGGGTTTAAGCCGGGCTTTCTGCTGCGCGGCTATGGGGGGCGCAACAATGGCCCCCTGCTCGTGGAGCCGGGACAGCACAGCGCACAAGACGTGGGCGACGAGGCTCTGCTGCTGGCCGGTCATGGCCCGACCGTGATTGCCTCCGACAGGCCTGCAGGCGCGCGCCTTGCCGAGGCGCAGGACATTGATCTGGTGCTGATGGATGACGGCTTCCAGAACCCGTCCCTTTTCAAGGATCTGAGCCTTCTGCTGGTCGATTGCGCGGTCGGCTTTGGCAATGGGAGGTGTTTTCCGGCCGGGCCGTTGCGGGCTCCGGCGCAAAAGCAGATCATCAAGGCCGATTGCCTTGTGCAGATCGGAGAGGGAACGGCGGCGGACGCAGCTGTGCAACTTGCCAGTCGCAAGGGACTGCCCCTGTTGCATGCGCATATCCGTCCGCTCCCCAATGCGGCGCTGGAGGGAGCCGGCCTTTTTGCCTTTGCCGGGATTGGCAGGCCGCAAAAGTTCTATGCCTCATTGGAAGAGCTTGGCTACACGGTGCGCAAGACCCGGGACTTTCCCGATCACCACAGCTACAGCGAAGCAGAGGTGCGTGACCTGTTGACGGAAGCTGAAGCCGGAGACTTGACGCTGGTCACGACCGCAAAGGACATGGCCCGTCTTGCCTCTGCGGACGGAGAACTGTTCCATTGGATTGCCTCACGCGCAGATGTGCTTGAGGTGACCATGGAAATTGACGATTTAGACCGTCTGAAGGCGCTCATCCGCGAAAAACTTCGGGCAAGGTCCTTTTCCGGGTGAAACTTGACGGGTCTTGAGGCACAAGCTTCGCGTCAGTGGGTTTCCAGATAACGCTTCATGGACGCTTTGGCATCCACATAAGCTTCCTGATGTTCCACAGACCAGTATTTCAGCTCATCCAAGGGGATAGCAGCGCCCGTCACCGCACAGCGCACAAAGGTTCCCGGCGTCTCGACCTGATAGTCGCCATCCAGATAGCGCACACGGGCTTCACTGGGAATTCGCGGGTTTTCGTAACGGTTCATGGGGGCCGGATGTGTTTTCTGCTCGCACTATGAGCTTCTTGTAAGGCAAAAGGACTTCGCTGGGCAAGACCTTCGGCGCACAAACCCTCAGCCGATTGCTGACAGGCCGGTTCAGAACACAGGCAGGCTGCGCCGGTCGCGCCCGATAAGATACCGGCAGCGGGCCATCACGACCGCCCAGACGGGCAGGCCTTGCCTCACCCGTTCCATTTCCGCCGGGCGGTCTTTCTGGCACAGGTCCATATCGGCCCAGCGTTTGCTGTCTGGAGACAGATCGCGGCAGATCAGAAGGTCTGGCTGACAGGCCACCAAATGCAACGCCACAAGAACCGTTTTCACCGGCTCTGTTCCCCTGTGCCGCTGAAGGCTGCGCGGCTGTCGGTTGAGGCCGATTGGCCGGTTCGGAGCGGGACAACTTTGTTGTCTTGCACCCCGCTGTCCGCCGGCGGGCCGGAGACAGTGCCGCTTTTGCAAAGCGCCTCACGCAGGAGAGGGTGAAGCCCGTCCCCGCGCCGGGCGGCAACGTCGTGAAAGGAGGTTATCGGGCCGCCTGCGGGCGGGCCTGAAAATCTGGACATAGGAAATCCTTTGGCCGAGCGCGGGTTGGAGCGGCGGCTGACACGAGGAAAAAGGAGCTGAAAGCTGGCAGAGCGGTTCAACAGCTCGGCTGACAGTCTGCGTATCGGACGCAGATTTTAATATGAATATTATACTCAAGTTAAAATCTCTCAAGTGGAATTTCCGGGATTTCATGTGAAATTTGCGGCAAAGCGCTTATGTTGCCATCCAAGAGCTTCCCGGGCCCCTTTCCGGAGCCCCAACCGCCCGGCTGATCTGCGGCCGGAACAGGACACTGGCATGACCCTTTCAACAACCGATCTTATCGAAACGTCCGGCCTCGGTCTGGAGACCGCCAAACGGATCACGGAAGAGGCGCTCTCTGGAGCCGATGACGGCGAGCTGTTCGTTGAATACCGGCAGACAGAAGGGCTGGTCTTTGACAACGGCCGTCTGAAGGGCGCCAATTACGACACCGCCCAGGGCTTTGGCCTGCGGGCCGTGGCCGGAGAGGCAGCGGGATATGCCCATGCGGGCGACATCTCCGAAGGCGCTCTGAAACGGGCGGCCGAGGCGGTGAGCGCGGTCAAGAAAGGCTATTCGGGCAGCTATGCGGCCGCCCCTGCGCGCACCAACCAGTCGCTCTATACCGATGCCAACCCGCTGGGCGGTCCGAGCTTTGAAGACAAGGTGAAGCTGCTTCAGGACATTGACGCCTATGCCCGGGCGAAGGACCCAAGGGTGCGCCAGGTCAGTGCCTCATTGGCCGGATCTTGGCAGGTGGTGGAAATTCTGCGGGCTGACGGGCATCTGGTGCGCGATGTCCGTCCCATGGTGCGCCTGTCGATTTCCGTTGTCGCCGGAACGGATGAGCGTCAGGAAAGCGGGTCGTTCGGCTGCGGCGGCCGGGAAGGCTTCGAGCGCTTTATCACGGCGGAAAACTGGCAGGGGGGCGTGGATGAAGCGCTCCGTCAGGCGCTGGTCAATCTGGAAGCCGTCCCCGCTCCGGCGGGGGCCTTTGATGTTGTGCTGGGGCCCGGCTGGCCGGGCATCTTGCTGCATGAAGCGGTCGGCCACGGGCTTGAAGGGGATTTCAACCGCAAGAAGACCTCCGCCTTTGCCGGGCTTATGGGCGAGCGGGTGGCCTCTCCCGGGGTGACGATTGTCGATGACGGCACCCTCCCGGACCGGCGCGGCTCCCTGACTGTGGATGATGAGGGCACACCGGCCAGCCGGACCGTGCTGATCGAGGATGGCATCCTGAAAGGTTATATGCAGGACCGGCAGAATGCGCGCCTGATGGGCATGGCACCGACCGGAAATGGCCGCCGTCAGTCCTTTGCCCATATTCCGATGCCGCGTATGACCAATACCGTGATGATGGCGGGGGACAAGGAGCCGGACGAAATCCTGAGCTCTGTGAAGGACGGCATCTATGCGGTCTCCTTTGGCGGAGGGCAGGTGGACATCACCTCCGGCAAGTTCGTGTTTTCCTGCACTGAGGCCTATCGGGTGGAAAACGGCAAGGTGGGCGCGCCCCTGAAAGGCGCCATGCTGATCGGCAACGGCCCCGATGCCCTGACCCGTGTGTCGATGATTGGCAATGACATGAAACTCGATCCGGGCATGGGCACCTGCGGCAAGCAGGGCCAGGGGGTTCCGGTCGGCGTTGGCCAGCCTTCCATGCGTATCAACGGAATGACGATCGGGGGCACTGCGCTTTGATTTCTTTCAGGGGCGCGGCATGCTAGCTGTAACCTTTGCGGTCTTCGATATGGATCAGGTGCTCTATGATTACGATCACCAGATCCGGCTTCGCCTGCTGGAGGAGCTGACCGGACGTCCGGCGGCCGATATTGATGCTGCCGTGTGGGGCGGGCCCCATGAAAATCGGGCTGAGGCCGGAGATCCGGCAACGGCCGAGGGCTATCTGGCCCAGTTTGGAGCCTTGCTGGGATACCCGATCGATTTCGGCACTTGGGCGGACATCCGTCGTAAGATGATGCGGGCGCGTCCTGATGTGATTGATCTGGTGCGGCAGCTGGCGGAAAAGACCGATGCCGCGCTGTTGACCAACAACGGCATGATGCTGAAAGCGGCACTGCCGGTCTGCGCACCGGAGATGATCGAGATCTTCGGGGACAAGGCCCATGTATCCGCCGACTTCAAGGCCCGCAAACCAGACCCGGATGTCTTCCGGCTTATATGTGCGCAATACGGCCATGCGCCCGAGACGAGTGTTTTCATCGATGACCGGGCCGACAATGTCAAAGGCGCGGAAGCCGCAGGCCTGACCGGGCACCTCTACACGTCTTTCGACGGGTTAAAGGCGTTTCTTCAGGACCATCGTTTGATTTAGAGAGTGTCGCGTCCATGGGAGGGCAAACCGGTCGTCTGTGGCGCAGATCGCTTTGTGTTGAGTCGGCGCACAGAAGATCTGTTTCAACGCGATCCGAGCCAAGGGGATCGTCATTTTTGACTAGGTCTCTTAAGAGGTGCAATGGCCAAGGAAGGCTCAACGCCGTCCCGGGGCGGGCAGCATACGTTTGCGGAAAATTTACTTGTGATACTCAAATCGAATTGAGTTTCATGACAAGGAAACATTTCTGAAACTTCCTGGCCAAGAGATCTTTTAAGTTTAGTTTTAAGCGGTTTTTCTCAAGTTCTGCGCGCTGCAGTGTCGGCGGGCTTAGAAATTGACTTTGAAAAACATGTTTATACATCCCTTTAAGGCGCTCTTTTTAGATTTATCAAAGAGCATGCGCCTGAAGCCTGATAAAATAGAATCATCGTTCGGGTGTGGATCTGAACTTTCGGAATCCAGCAGAGCAGAGGAGATGGGATGGCATCAGAGGGCGCACCTCCGTTTTTTGCTGAATCAATCGTGTTTCTTGCCGCGACCTGCGTCGCCGTTCCCATCGCCAAGCGGCTGGGGCTCGGCTCGGTTGTCGGCTATCTGGCCGCTGGCGCTGTCATCGGCCCGCACGGGCTGCGTCTTCTGGGCTCGGGAGAAGATGTTCTCCATGTGGCTGAATTGGGGGTGGTTCTGCTCCTCTTCGTGATCGGACTGGAGCTGGACCCGAGAAAACTCTGGCGCATGAAGCGCGATATTTTCGGACTGGGAACGGCTCAGGTTGTTTTGACCGGTGCCACATTGTTCGCCCTTGCGCGCCTGTTTGGCCTGCCCCTTTCAACGGCGCTTGTCGCTGGCTTTGGTCTTGCCCTGTCGTCGACGGCCTTTGCCCTCCAGATTCTGCAAGAGCGCGGCCAGTTGTCCTCACCCTATGGACAGAGGGCCTTTGGCATTTTGCTGCTGCAGGACATCGCCATTGTGCCGCTTCTGGCCATGATCCCCATTCTGGCCCCGGGAGAAGGCCCGTCAACGGCAACGGAAATCGCCAGCGAGTTGCTGGTTGTTCTGGGCGCGGTGGCGGCGGTGATCCTGACCGGCCGCTATCTGATATCGCCGATCTTTCTGTTTCTGGCCGCCAGCCGGGCGCGGGAGGTCATGCTCACGGCGGCGCTTCTGGTGGCGCTGGGCAGCGCCGGGATCATGCATGCGGCCGGGCTGTCCATGGCACTGGGAGCGTTTCTGGCCGGGGTCCTTTTGGCAGAATCCAGCTTCCGGCACACGCTGGAAGCTGACATTGAACCCTTCCGCTCCCTGTTGATGGGGCTTTTTTTCGTGGCCGTCGGCATGTCGCTGGATGTGTCGCTGGTCGTTGAAAACTGGATGATGGTGGCCGCGGGCGTGGCTGTGGTGATGGCTGTGAAGGGGGGCTTCTTGTGGGGGCTCTCAAGAAGCACCGGCTCGCCCAATTCCGATGCGATGCGCATTGCGGTCACCCTGCCGCAGGGAGGTGAATTCGCCTTCGTGCTCTTCACGGCGGCCGTAAGCAACAGCCTGCTCAGCTATCAGACGGCAAACTTGCTCAATGCCGTGGTCATCCTGACCATGCTGCTCACCCCGCTGGCCTGTCTGGCTCTGGACCGGCTTGCGGCCCGGGCCAAGGCCCGCGGCGTTGAAAACCCGTCCATTGAAACCTTTGAAGATGCAACGCCCACAGTGCTGGTGATCGGCTTTGGCCGCTTCGGCATGGTGGTCGCGCAGATCCTGACATCTGAGGGCCTGGAAATCACGGCCATCGACAACCGGCCGGACAGGATCGATTACGCCCGCAAGCAAGGCTACAAAGTGTATTACGGAGACGCCACCCGCGCCGATGTGCTGGCGGCCGCCGGCGCGGGCCAGGCCGCATTGGTGGCCATGTGCATTGAAAATGACAAGGTGATGGGCCGGGCGATCGAGCTGGTCCGCGAAGGCTTTCCGAAGGCTTTGATCTTCTGCCGCGCCACCGACCGGGCTCATTATCTCGATCTGCAGCGGCGTGGGGTCGATTTCCAGATCCGGGAGACCTTTGAATCGAGCGTGGTGTTTGGCCGGGCCGCACTGGAAGCGCTTGGTACGCCGCTCAACCGGATCGATCAGATCGAGGAAGATGTCCGGGGCCGGGACCTGGAGCGCCTGGCTGTCCAGCTTGAGGAAGGCATGTTTGCCGGGGCGGACCGGCTGCACCAGGTGACCCCGCGAAAGCCCCCGGATGACACAAAGAGCGACAAGGCAGAGGTGGAGGAGGCCGCCGTTAAACCGGTCAAATGAAAAAAAGGCGCCGTTTCTGGCGCCTTTTTGCTCGACATGCCATGGGCTGGGGTCAGTGCCTTCCTAACCAAAAGACAATCCGGTTTTGTCCATAGCAGTGCGACACGCTCCAGAATTTAAGGCAGGGCGTCAAAGCCTGCAGAAAATCCATTCAGCGAAATGGGGATACCAATGCCTTCTTCCGGCGTCTGGAAAATGATGAACGTGGCCTGTTTTCCGGATTTCAGCTTGGTCAGCAGGTCGTCTTCCAGAATAACCTCGGCGATACAGCCATTGGGCAGGCAGCGCACAAAGGCGGCGCGGCCGATATCGGCATTGTCGACCCTAAGCCCGAGCCCGGAGGGCAGCAGCACCCCGAGCGGGGCCAGCACCCGCAAGATGCGGGCCTGTTTGTCGGCAGTGCGCAGAATGATTACGGACAGACCAACATTTTCCCGGTCCGATGCGGTCACGTTCTGGATCAGGGCACATTGTTCGCTGCTTGCGCCCGGAGGCGTATCGCAGCGCATCTGCCAATCTCCATGGGTGGCCCGGACTTCGCCTTGCGCAAGGGCAGGAGAAATCCCGGGCGCGAAACTTCCAATCAGGAGGCCGGCAAGGGCGGCAAAGGTCGCGAGTGACAGGCTGAAACGTCCGCACCGGCGGGGCAGAAAGGACTGCGGCATATGAGTTGACAAGAAATCCTCCGGTCAATCGTGGTCCGATCCGGCAGCGCGGCGTCCGGTCGCAAATCGGACTGCTGTAGCGAATCATCAGGTAAATCCGGCCAGACAGTGCCGCATGATGACGCGCGATTCCAGTCTGCCGGGGGGCGGGTAAGACAATTAGCCCGCATTTTTGTCGAAAATCAGTGCGTCTTTGACATACCTCAAAAGGGGAAGTCCTTCTATGAATTGCGAAAAGTTGGAAATAACGTTGCGGCTTCTGCCGTCTTGTGGTTTTTGTGAGAAAGCACGTGCCGGTGGATGGATGCGGCAGATCGCCGCTCTTTCCCTATGTACCAATCGCCCTTTGTAGAGGTTTATGGTTATAGTCCGGTCACGAGGAGGATCCTGTCCGGATGGCGGCGCCAAAGTGAGGGGCGCGGCCATGTGAGGATCGAAAAGGCCTGGGAGGAACGGGCCGGATCGGCACACCGGATAAGGATGCATTTGCCGCGGGAGTGCGGTTGAGGGAAGGGAGCACAGACGTGAAGGCAGTCTTCAATCGTCTTATGACAGTGGCCGCAGCGGTGGCCGGAGCAGCCGGACTGAGCACAGCGGCCCTGGCCGCGGAATCCGGCATGACACCTTGGCAGCTTGGTTTTCAGAATTCCGTAACCGGGGTCATGGACGACATCACCTGGTTCAACGGCTTCACCCTTGTGATCATTACGGTTATCACGCTGTTTGTGCTGGCGCTGCTTCTGGTCTGCATCTTCCGCTTCAGCGCGAAGGCCAATCCGGTTCCGTCTCGCACCTCCCACAACACCATGATCGAGGTGGTCTGGACTGTTGCGCCGATCCTGATCCTGGTGGTGATCGCGATCCCGTCTTTCCGCCTTCTCTACAAGCAACTCGACATTCCCGAGTATGAGATGACGGTGAAGGCCACCGGCTACCAGTGGTACTGGGGGTTTGAATATACCGATGAAGGGATGGGGGAGCTTTATTTCGATTCCTACATGGTCGGCGATCCACAGGATGCCCAGGCCGATGAGGCAGCCCGGCGCGAAGTCGCCGAAAGTCGTGGGGTCCCCTTGAAGGAAGTGCCGCGGCTGCTCGCAGTCGACTATGATCTCGTGGTGCCGGTCGATACCACCGTGCGCTTGCAGGTGACTGCTGAAGATGTCATTCACGCCTTTGCCATGCCCTCCATGGGACTTAAGATCGACGCTATTCCCGGCCGTTTGAACGAAACCTGGTTCCGTGCGCGCGAGGAAGGCGTCTTCTACGGCCAGTGTTCGGAATTGTGCGGCGTGAACCACGCTTTCATGCCCATTGCAGTGCGTGTCGTGTCCAAGGAACAGTTCCAGACCTGGGCTGCTGCCGCACAAGACGATCTTGATACGGCGAACGAACAGCTGCTGGCTTCCATCAATGAGGCCAAGAGGCTTGCCGAAGGCAAGCGTGAGGAGATCTCTGTCGCCGCAAACTGATGCGGCGGCCGCAGGGTTAGGTTGTCAGCGCGCGATCGGACGCAGCGCTTAAAGGAACGGAAAGAGGGAGCCTCACATGGCTGCGAGCGAAGCACATGCTGTACATGACCATCCTTACGGGTGGCGCCGGTGGGTCTATTCGACCAACCACAAAGACATTGGCCTCATGTATCTTTTCTTTGCGATCTTTGCCGGGGTCGTGGGAGGTGCCTTGAGCGTCGGCATCCGGCTCGAACTGCAAGAGCCGGGCATGCAGTATTTCGCCAATGCCCACTATTTTAATGTGTTCACCACATCGCATGGTCTGATCATGATCTTTTTCATGGTCATGCCAGCCATGATCGGCGGCTATGCCAACTATTTCGTGCCGATCATGATCGGGGCGCCGGACATGGCCTTCCCGCGCATGAACAACATTTCCTTCTGGCTTCTGCCGCCTGCCTTCCTGCTGCTGATCCTGTCGCTCTTCGTGGAAGGGCCTCCGGGCAATAACGGTGTTGGCGGGGGCTGGACAATCTATCCGCCGCTGTCCACGTCGGGTCAGCCCGGGCCAGCCATGGATCTGGCGATCCTGTCGCTCCACGTGGCTGGTGCCTCGTCCATTCTGGGGGCGATCAACTTCATCACGACGATCTTCAACATGCGCGCACCGGGCATGACCTTGCACAAGATGCCGCTGTTCGCGTGGTCGGTTCTGATCACGGCTTTCCTGCTGCTTCTGTCGCTGCCGGTCCTGGCCGGGGCCATCACCATGCTGCTGACGGACCGCAATTTCGGTACTACGTTCTTCGCTCCTGAAGGCGGCGGCGACCCGATCCTGTTCCAGCACCTGTTCTGGTTCTTCGGCCATCCGGAAGTCTATATTCTGATCCTCCCGGGCTTCGGGATCGTCAGCCACATCATTTCCACTTTCTCGCGCAAGCCGATCTTCGGCTATCTGGGCATGGCCTATGCCATGGTTGCCATTGGCGTGGTCGGCTTCATCGTGTGGGCCCACCACATGTACACAGTTGGCATGTCCACCGAAACTCAGGCCTATTTCGTGGCCGCAACCATGGTGATCGCAGTGCCGACAGGGGTGAAAATCTTCTCCTGGATTGCGACCATGTGGGGCGGATCGATCGAGTTCAAAACCCCTATGGTCTGGGCCATCGGCTTTATCTTCCTGTTCACGGTCGGCGGGGTGACCGGTGTGCAGCTGGCCAATGCCGGTCTCGACCGGGCCTTCCATGACACCTATTACGTGGTGGCGCATTTCCACTACGTTCTGTCCCTGGGCGCGGTGTTTGCGATCTTTGCCGGCTGGTACTACTGGTTCCCGAAAATGTTCGGCTACATGTATAATGAGACGATCGGCAAGGCCCATTTCTGGATCACCTTCGTGGGCGTGAACCTGATCTTCTTCCCCCAGCACTTCCTGGGGCTCAACGGCATGCCCCGCCGCTATGCCGACTATCCCGATGCGCTCGCGGGCTGGAACTTCGTGTCTTCCATCGGGTCCTACATCTCCGCCTTTGCGGTTCTCGTGTTCCTGTTTGGTATTTTCGAAGCCTTTGCCAAGAAACGGGCTGTTGGCAACAACCCGTGGGGCGAGGGGGCGACGACCCTGGAATGGACCCTGTCGTCACCGCCTCCGTTCCACCAGTTTGAAACTCTGCCGCGGATCAAGTAAGTCGTTGCCTGGGAGCTGCTCCCGCTTTGAGACCGGACCCGCGCCAGCCCTGGCGCGGAGCCACCCTTAAGATCCTGCCCGGCAGCGCATTGGCGCGGACATCCGCTGCGTCTTGCCGGGGCAGACTGGAATGAAGGACATGCCCATGTCGCTCGCCGAGCGCCAGGAGTTGATGAGTGAAGACAGTGCCGCATGGAACGGCGGGATGGGATCGGTCGGCGACTATGTGGCGCTGCTGAAACCCCGGGTCATGTCCCTGGTGATCTTCACGGCCTTTGTGGGCCTGATGCTGGCCCCCGGGGAGCTGCATCCGGTGCTGGCAGGCGTGTCGATCCTGTGCATCGCCATTGGCGCAGGTGCGTCCGGTGCGTTGAACATGTGGTATGACGCCGATATCGACGAAGTGATGTCCCGAACCCGCACCCGGCCGATTCCGGCGGGGAAGGTCACGCCGGAAGAGGCGTTTGCTTTTGGCATGACCTTGTCCATCGGCTCTGTTGTAACGCTTGGGCTGCTGGTCAACTGGTTTGCAGGCGCGTTTCTGGCCTTCACGATTTTCTTCTATGTGGTGGTCTACACCATGTGGCTGAAACGCCTGACCCCGCAGAACATTGTCATTGGCGGGGCGGCCGGAGCCTTCCCTCCGATGATCGGCTGGGCATCCGTCACCGGCTCTGTCAGCCTGGAAAGCTTTGTCCTGTTTCTGATGATCTTCATGTGGACCCCGCCGCATTTCTGGGCGCTGGCGCTCTTTAAGAGCGGCGACTACCGGACCGCAGGGGTGCCGATGCTGCCGGTTGTGGCCGGAGAAACCAGCACGCGCCATCATATCCTGATCTATTCGCTAATTCTCGCGCCGGTGGGAGCCGCGCCGTATCTCTTGGGCTTTGCTGGCCCGGTTTACGGCCTGGCATCGGCCGCCTTGGGTGCAGCGTTTGTTGCTCTTGCTGCGGATGTCTGGCGCAAGCGGGACGGGGAGATTGCCCGCAAGGCGTGCGTCCGGCTTTTCAAATTCTCGCTATTTTACCTGTTCATGCTGTTCGCTCTGCTGTTGGGCGAAAGCCTGGTGACCGGGATCTGACGGCATGGCGGAGGAGGAGCAGGGCATCCGGTTGACCCCGGAACAGGAACAAAGACGCCGATCCAGATCTTTTGCGATTGCCCTCGTTCTGGTGGCGCTTGTGGTGTTGTTTTATGTGGTGACCATCGTCAAGCTGGGACCGGGCGTTATGGACAGGGCATTGTAAACCCAGGGAGGAGCGTGTGACGCACGAGCAGGACAGACCCGATATCGCCAGGAGCAACCGGAAGGTGGCTTTTGCCTGTGCGGGCATGTTTGTCTCGATGGTTGGCGCTGCCTATGCGGCTGTTCCCCTTTATGAACTGTTTTGCCGGGTCACCGGGTTTGGCGGCACCACGCAGGTGGCCGATAGCGCAAGCGATGTGGTTATCGACCGGAAAATCACCGTGCGCTTTGACGGCAACGTCAACCACGCCTTGCCCTGGCATTTCAAACCGGCGCAGCGCTCGCTCACCCTGAAAATGGGAGAGACGGCGCAGCTGGCCTATGTGGCCACCAATGACAGCGAAGAGACAACGGTCGGCACGTCGACCTTCAATGTCTGGCCGCCAACCGCTGGCGCCTATTTCAACAAGCTGGACTGTTTCTGTTTTACCGAACAGGAACTGGTTCCCGGCCAGAGCGTCGAAATGCCGGTCGTGTTTTTTGTCGACCCGGAGATGGACAAGGATCCCGAGCTGAAACATGTGCGGGAAATCACCCTATCCTATACGTTTTTCCCGGTCGAGGAGCCGGATCAACCCGTGGCAGCGCGCGCGCAGGCGCCCGGTGCCGGAACGAATTTATGAGGATTGCGCGCCGCGCGCTGAAACCGACCGTGTTGGGGGAGCTTACCAATGGCTGAGGCACATACCAAGAACCACGATTACCACCTTGTGGAGCCGAGTCCCTGGCCGTTTCTCGGCTCGGTCGGCGCGTTTGTTCTGGCAATTGGCGCCATCGCCTGGATGAAATATGCGGGCGGGGAATCCTTTGAACTGTTCAGCATTGATTTTGCCTCGGCTCGTTGGGGCTTGTTCGCCATCGGCCTGCTGATGGTACTCTATGTGATGTATGGCTGGTGGAGCGATACGATCAAGGAATCCCGGGAAGGGCATCACACCCGGGTGGTGTCTCTGCACCTGCGCTATGGCATGCTGTTGTTCATCGCCTCTGAGGTGATGTTCTTCGTGGCCTGGTTCTGGGCCTATTTTGATGCGGCCCTGTTTGCCGGAGAAGCGATCCAGTATAGCCGCGTCGAGGCGACCGGCGGGCAGTGGCCGCCGGAAGGCATTGCGACCTTCGATCCTTGGCATCTGCCGCTTTTGAACACGCTGATCCTCTTGTGCTCCGGTACGACGGTCACCTGGGCGCACCATGCCCTCTTGCATAATGACCGAGAAGGCCTGAAATGGGGGCTGACGCTCACCGTGCTGCTCGGCGTCCTGTTCTCGATCGTTCAGGGCTATGAATATGGCCACGCTGCCTTCTCCTTTGATGGCAACATCTATGGCGCCACCTTCTACATGGCGACGGGTTTCCATGGCTTCCATGTGATTGTCGGAACGATCTTCCTGCTGGTTTGCCTGTTCCGGGCCATGGGGGGGCAGTTCACCACGGAAAAGCATTTCGGTTTCGAGGCGGCGGCCTGGTACTGGCACTTTGTGGACGTGGTCTGGCTGTTCCTGTTTGTGGCGATCTATATCTGGGGCGCCGGGGCCCCGGCGCCGCATTAGGGGCCTGCCGTGATGATCTTGAGCGATTGACCATCGCATTTGCAAGCGCCCGGTCCAGTCAGCGGACCGGGCGTTTTGATATCAGTTTGCAAGAGGCCCAACGTGGAAGACAAGGCTCACTTTCCGCCGGTCAATCCGGTGCAGTCCGGTCTGACAGGCAAATGCCCCCGGTGCGGTCAGGGCAATTTGTTTGACGGGTTTTTGAGTGTCAGGCCAGCGTGCCCGGCCTGTGGCCTCGACAACAGTTTTGCAGATAGCGGTGATGGTCCTGCCGTCTTTGTCATCATGCTGGTGGGGTTTATCATTGTGGGGCTTGTTCTGTTCGTGGAACTGTCCTTCCAGCCGCCGGTCTGGGTACATCTGGTCTTGTGGCTGCCCTTGACGGTTGTTCTGGCAGCCGGTGTTCTGCGGCCCTTGAAAGGTCTGATGATTGCCCTGCAATTCAAGCATAAGGCCGAAGAAGGCCGACTGGACACGTCTGGCGGCAGTTGACAGGTTTGCTCCGGCGGCAAAACCGCCGTGCTTTGGAGGTTGCGCCTTGGACAACGGAACCGGGAAACCGGATCTGGAAAAATCGGCCCGCGCCGGGAAGCTGTTGCTGCCGGCTGTGGCGGCCGCAGCTGGTCTTGCCGTGCTGTTATCGCTCGGCAGCTGGCAACTGGACCGGCTGGCCTGGAAAACAGATTTGATTGCGCAGGTTGAAGCCGGGCTCTCCAGTCCTCCGCAGGCCGCTCCCGGCCCGGACGGCTGGGACAGTCTTGGACCTGAAGACGACTACCGGCATGTCAGACTGTCCGGTGCGTTTCTGCAAGGCACCGTCTTCTATTATACGGCACTGAGCAAACCGGCCGGCCCCCTGGGCGGGCCGGGCGTTCTGGTCTATGCGCCGTTCCGCACGGACAAGGGCTGGACGCTTCTGGTCAACAGGGGGTTTTTGCCCCAGGGCCAGCCCGGCCCCCTGGAGGCGGACGCAAGGGCAGCTGCCCTTGTGCCTCCGGCCGGGCCACAGGAGCTGACCGGTCTCCTGCGTTTGAGCGAAACCCCGAACTGGACCACCCCGGCACCGGATGCGGGGGACCGGCTCTGGTTTGCACGCGACACCAGCGCCATGGGCCGGTTTCTGGGGCTTGAGGCCACAGAGCTTGCGCCCTACAGCGTTGATCTGGACGCAGGTTTCACCCCGAAAGCCGGTTTGCCGCAAGCCGGAGAAACCATCGTCCGCTTCAAAAACGACCATCTTGGATACGCGCTGACCTGGTTCGGGCTGGCGGCGACCCTGGCCGGTGTGTTCCTGGCCTATACGGCCAGCGTGCTCTGGCCCCGCAACATGTCTGAGGGGATGGGGCAATGATCGTTCAAGCGTGTCTCAATGGCGCCCGCCCTTACGGCTATCATCCGGCCCTGCCGCTGAGCGTTGAAGCAATGGTTGCCGACGCCCGGGCCTGTGTGACAGCCGGAGCAGGTGAAGTGCATGTTCACCCCCGCAGCGAAACAGGCGCTGAAAGCCTTGTCGCTGTGGAGACCTTGATGGGGCCGCTACGCCAGGCATGTCCGGGCACGTTGATTGGTGTGTCGACCGGGGCCTGGATTGAAAACAGTAAACAAGCGACACGGGCCTGTATCGCAGGATGGCGCCAATGTCCGGACTATGCGTCCGTCAATCTCAACGAAGAGGATGCCCCGGCGGTTATGACGCTGTTGCGGAAGAAAGGCGTTGGTATTGAAGCCGGTCTTGCGTCAGTCGCGGATGCGGAACGGTTCGTGGCGCTGCCCGAATGCCATGAAGTGTTGCGGGTGCTTGTCGAGCTGGACGAGCAGGATATCGTCAAGGCGGAAACGGCTCTTGCGGGAATCGAGCAAATCTTGCAGGCCGCCGGGATGACCCGTCCCCTGCTGCTGCATGGATTTGATGACACCGTCTGGCACTTTGTCCGCCTTGCCAAGGCGAAAGGCTTCTCAACACGGGTCGGGCTTGAAGACGGAAAATTGCGCACAAACGGGCTGGTAGCCACAGACAATGCTGAACTTGTGGCGGACGCTGTGGCTCTTTTCAAATCAGTTCCTTAGGCAAAAAGGCCCAGGGGGCCTTTTCACACCAGCCAAGTCTGCCGGCCAGATAGCTTTTGAGCCAATCGCGTTCTATCGGAAGTCCCTTTCGCGGTCAGGCCTCCAAGAGGTCAACACAAAAGGGAAAACAGATTGACCCTGAAGAAACGCGGCGCGCTTTACCACCACAAGTGCGATCCAACGATGTCAGCGGGCAAAGCAGACCGGGCCCTCAGGTGATGGAAAGCAGCCCATCGGCAGCGTCGCTTCGCTTGCCCGATACACCGCATCGCGCTGCGCGAAGCGCCTTGCCGAAGGATCTGCTTTCCAGCATCAAATGGTGAAAGCGTGTCGCACGATGCTCTAGCCGAGGGCTTCCAGAATTGCGGCTGCGCCGGTTTTGGTGGCTTCGCCCGGTGTCTCTTCAACGGACAGAAAGGTCACTTCCCCGTCCTTTACGATCATGGCAAAGCGCTGGGACCGCAGGTGGCCGAAAATCGGCGCCGGGCCAAGACCAAGACCGATGGCTTCGACAAATTCTGCTGCTGCGTCGGACAGGAATATGACCTTGCCGCCGGCATTGGAGGCCTTTTCCCAGGCATCCATCACAAAGATGTCGTTCACGGACAGGACGGCGATAGTATCGACACCCTTTGCCTTCAGCGTTTCAGCGTGTTCCACGAAGCCAGGCAGGTGGTTCATGTGACAGGTCGGGGTAAACGCGCCCGGAACACCGAAGAGAACAACCGTCTTTCCGGCGGTCAGATCCGCCGTCGACAGCTCCCCGGGCCCATCGGCGGTCATGATCTTGAATGCCGCCTCCGGAAGACGGTCTCCAACCTTGATTGTCATAACGAATTTCCCTTTGCTGACTGACAGGCCCCTTCGTGGCCCGAACGACACATAGGGCTTCGGGGCGGCCCCGTCGAGTGAAGCTTGAATGAAATTGGTGCAATGGAGCGAAGGCGAGCGGCAACATGCTCTGTTATTTTGGCAGCCACTGGTCCTGAATGGGTTCCAGGTGTTCGACGGCCTGTCCGGCGGAGGACAGCACCAGCCTGAGGTCCCTGTCATCTGTTGCAAGACGCAGCCCCTTGGTGGAAAGCTGCCAGACGGCTTTGGTCCCGGCCCGTTCGGCCAGCTCCGGCAGGCCGATGTAAGACCCTTCCGGTCCAGCCGCAAAAAGCTCCGCATCCACGCCCGAAGCCACCGTTGCTGTAATCATCAGTTTGCCGGAGCCGTCTAGTGTAACGGAACTGATAGCAAGGTCGCCTGCCGGGGAAGGCACGGGAACAGCCGCAAGGTCCCGTGCGATCAGTTTGGCCGCCAGACGGTCCTTCGGGGCGCCGGGCGAAAAATCAAGCGACAGCCGGGCGTCGCCCGGCACGCAGATGTCCTTGCAGATGCCGAACAGAACCTCAAGGCTGAGATGCGTTGTTTCGGCCTCTCGGCCCGGTTGGATCCGGATCGGCAGCACGATGCCGTCATGATAGACAATCGACTGAGAAAAGCCGTCAAAATAACGCTCCGGTGCCGGGTAGAGAATATCCAGGCCGGTCATGTTTTCCGACCGGATGACCGAGAGCTGAGGCGGAACACCCGCTTCGCCCGGATAGCGCCAATAGGTGTGCCAGCCCGGGGCGAGCAGAAATTCCAGCCCGGCAAGATAGTGGCCATCTTCTATCGGCCCGGTGGAAATCAACCGGACCGCCCCGCCTGTAACCTCGACCCAATCGGTCATGTCAGCCCGGGCCGGGGTGAGGGGCAGCAGCAGGATAAAACATAGGATCTGGAACGCTGTTTTCATGGGGCCTCTGCTACACCAGTTTGACCCGGCCGTCATGGGGCTGGCTGCGACTGGACAGTCATTTCCTTGTGACGGCTTCGTTACAGCGCGAGCCTTGCCCAGGTGTTGCCGCTATGTGACAATCTTATGAGACGTGCTGCCGCAGCGTCTGTCATAGCCTGGCAGGAAAGGCAGGCGCCATTTTGCATAAGGTTCTGAAAAGGCACCGGGTCTCGCCTGTGCTCCCCATTGGCTTGTGCTGAGAACTGGGGCGGGCTGACCTCCGGGCTCCGGCAAACAGTCATTAACAAAGCGCCCCAAAGGCGGTATGCTTTTTTCCAGCGGCTTAAAGTCACGCGGTTTTGAGGTTTTTATGGTCGGAGCGGAAGAAACGGATACCCTCGAAGGTCAGTTTCTGATTGCCATGCCCAGCATGGCAGACAGCCGGTTTGAACATTCCGTCATCTACATGTGCTCCCATTCAGACCAGGGCGCCATGGGGCTGGTGGTCAACCAGGTGGCCCGCCACCTGTCGCTTGAAGAACTGCTCATTCAGCTCGACATTCTCAATGATGACTGCGCGATCCGGCTGCCAGATCATGTGCGCGGTATGAATGTGCACAAGGGCGGACCGGTGGAAGTGGAACGCGGCTTCGTGCTCCATAGCGATGATTTCACGGTCAATCAGTCGACGCTGCCCATCGACAATGGCATTTGCCTGACGGCGACCCTTGAGATCTTGCGGGCTCTCGCCCAAGGTGACGGTCCGGAAAACGCCATTCTGGCCCTTGGATATGCGGGCTGGGCGCCCGGCCAGCTTGAAAACGAAATCCAGTCCAATGGATGGCTCACGGCCCCGGCCGATCCGGACATCCTGTTTGACACGGAATTCAGCAGCAAATGGCACCGGGCTCTGGGGTCTTTGGGCATTGACCCGGCCATGCTCTATTCTGATGCAGGACACGCCTGAGCGATGGGGCTTTTCAGGTGCCGTTGCGAAACAGGTGTTTGGGTGGGGAAGGGCGTTCTCCTGTCCGTGAAGCCCTGTTTTGGCCAAAATCGGCTTGCGCTTGTGCTGCCGGGCGCGTAAGTCGCTTGGATGGCTTGGATTGTGCCAACGCCGCCGGGTTTGAATTCCCCCTGACCTTCTGTCTGCCTCTTCGGCCAGCACGGGTGAGGGCATCGCAAAAAGGAAGTTCAGGGTGAAATACAGCAGCACGCGAGGCGACGCACCGGTCCTGGAGTTTTCCGATGTTCTGCTGCAGGGACTTGCCCGTGATGGTGGCTTGTATCTGCCCGAAACCTGGCCGCACTTCGACGCGGACACAATCGCGTCTTTTGCCGGCAAGTCTTATGAAGCTGTTGCCTTCGAAGTGATCCGCCCCTTTGTCGGCGATGCCATTCCCGAAGCTGATCTGAAAACGATGATCGGAGAAGCCTATGGCGCGTTCCGCCATCCTGCGGTGACACCGCTGGTTCAGACGGGCCCTAACAGCTTTATTCTGGAACTTTTCCACGGCCCGACGCTGGCCTTCAAGGATGTGGCCATGCAGCTTCTCGGCCGCATGATGGATTATGTCCTGACCAAGCGGGGCTTGAGGGCGACCATCGTCGGGGCGACGTCCGGCGATACCGGCGGAGCGGCCATTGAAGCATTCCGGGGCCGGGAGCGGACCGATATCTTCATTCTGTTTCCGGATGGCCGGGTCTCAAACGTGCAGCGCCGTCAGATGACCACGCCAACGGAGGCCAACGTCCACGCGCTTGCCCTGACCGGGAACTTTGACGATTGTCAGGCAATCGTCAAAGGCATGTTCAATCACTTTACGTTCCGCGACCGGGTGGCCCTGTCAGGGGTCAATTCAATCAACTGGGCGCGGATATTGGCACAGATCGTCTATTATTTCGTGGCAGGTGCCGCACTGGGCGCCCCGTACCGGAAGGTGTCCTTCACGGTGCCGACAGGCAATTTCGGAGATATTTTCGCGGGCTACGCCGCCATGAAAATGGGCCTGCCGGTCGAAAAGCTGGTCGTGGCGACCAATGTGAACGACATTCTGGCGCGCACCCTGGAAACGGGCCGCTACGAAAAACGCGGTGTTACGCCGACCATTTCTCCGTCCATGGACATTCAGGTCTCCTCCAACTTCGAACGGCTTCTGGCAGAAGTCTGCGGCCGGGACGGGGAGGCCGTGCGCCGGATGATGAACCAGTTGCAGCAATCGGGCAGCTTCAAAATTGACGAAGGCCCGCTGGCGGAGATGGGCCGTCATTTTGGCGCCGGGCGCTGTGACGAGGCTCAGACGGCTGCGACAATTGCAGAAACCTTCGCAGAAGCGGGATATCTGCTCGATCCGCACACGGCAATCGGGGTGCATGTGGCCAAGGAACATGACGACGGCACCGTGCCGATGGTGGTTCTGGGAACGGCCCATCCAGCTAAATTTCCCGATGCGGTTGAAAAAGCCTCTGGACTGCGTCCAGAATTGCCTGACAATTTGAAAGACATGATGAGCGCGGAGGAGCGCCAGCAGGTATTGGCGGCAGAACTCGACGTGGTGGAGCGATATATCGAAGATCACGCCCGGGCCGTCACTGCCGGGGTGTAGCTATATGAAAGTACAAACAACTGTCCTGGAAAACGGGATGACGGTCGTCACCGACCGGATGCCGAGCTTGAAAACAGCCGCTCTTGGGGTCTGGGTGCGCACCGGCTCGCGCGCGGAAACCGTGCAGCAGAACGGCATCACGCATCTTCTGGAGCACATGGCTTTCAAGGGGACCAAGACCCGGACCGCCCGGGGCATCGCCGAGGAAATCGAGGCGGTGGGTGGTGAGCTCAACGCCTCCACCAGCATCGAGCACACCAATTATTATGCCCGGATCCTGGCGGAAGACATGCCGCTGGCGGTGGATCTTCTTTCAGACATTCTGCAGAATTCGACCTTCGATGCCCAGGAACTGACCCGCGAACAGCATGTCATCCTGCAGGAAATCGGGGCGGCCAATGATTCTCCGGACGATCAGGCCTTTGATCTGTTCCAGGAAGCCGCCTGGCCGGACCAGGCGATTGGACGGCCGATCCTGGGCACGCCGCAAACCGTCAAGGGTTTTGACCGCACTGCGCTGAATGCCTATCTGGCGGAGCGCTACCGGGCTCCGGATATGGTGCTGGCAGCGGCCGGGGCCGTCGATCACGACGCGCTTGTGGCCATGGCCCGGGAAAAATTCGGCGGCTTCAGTTCGGAAGCGGCGGCGCCCGATGCGTCCGCCCACTATTGCGGTGGCCAGACCCTGCGCAACAAGGACCTGATGGAAGCACAGGTGCTGATGGGCTTTGAAGGCCAGCCTTACAAGTCCAGCGACTATTATGCGATCCAGATCCTGGCCTCGGTCCTGGGCGGGGGCATGTCGTCCCGCCTCTTCCAGGAAATCCGGGAAAAGCATGGGTTGTGCTACGCGATTTACAGCTTCCACTGGGCCTTTTCCGACACGGGCCTGTTCGGCGTGCATGCGGCCACCAGCCATGATGATCTGGCTGCTTTGATGCCGATGATTGCCGATGAGCTGGTTGCCGCCTCCCAAACCATCTCCGAGGACGAGGTTGCCCGCTCCCGGGCCCAGATCCGGGCCGGACTGATGATGGCCATGGAAAGCCCTGCGGCTAGGGCTGGTCAGATTGCGCGGCAGATCTTGGTGCACGGCAGGGTACTTGGTCCGGACGAAATTTCAGGTAAGATTGAAGCAGTTACGCCGGAGGATATCCGCAGGGTTGCAGCCGAGACCTTTGTCGGGACGAAGCCTACGCTGACCGCAATTGGACCTGTGGACGGTATCATGACGGCGGACGAACTGGCAGGAAGATTGGAGCAGGGCCCTGTCTTGAGGGCAGCCTCCTTGTAACGTCGTGGGAGTTGGGCATGGCATTGCTACGGCCGGGAACATCGCCTGATGCCGAGCTGCAGATTGAGGCGGGGGCGTATTATTTGCGCCCTCCGATCATGTCCGACTTCAGAGCCTGGTCCGATCTGCGCGGGGAAAGCCGGGCGTTTCTGAAACCCTGGGAGCCCCTGTGGCCGTCGGATGATCTGACCAAGTCCGGCTTCCGCCGCCGCCTGCGCCGCTATGCACGCGACCGCAAGGAGGGCCGCAGCCTGACCTTTCTCCTGTTCCGCTCCCGGACCGACGAACTCCTGGGCGGCTTGACCTTGAGCAACATCCGCCGCGGCGTGAGTCAGACTGCAACTTTAGGTTATTGGATGGGCGAGCGCTATGCGGGAAAAGGCCATATGTCCGCAGCGGTCGCCATGATACTGCCATTTTGTTTCGACGTTTTGAATCTCCATCGCATTGAGGCGGCCTGCCTTCCAGTCAACGGGCCGTCTATTCGTTTGCTCGAAAATGCAGGGTTTCAACGGGAAGGCTATGCGCGGAACTATCTGCTCATCAACGGCAGCTGGCAGGACCACCTGCTGTTTGCCTGTCTGGCGGAGGATCACGCAGCGCTCACCGGGAGGATAAGCCCGAGTGTTGAGGGTATCTTGAAAGAATTCTTGTGACATGTGTTCCAACCCGGTAGTTCTTCGCTTCATGTCGATTTTGATACCGGACCCGAAAAACAGCGTGATCAATCGTCTCGTTTTTGCCCTGTGCATGCTTGTCAGTCTGCTCGCCGCCATTCCGGCGCAAGCGCTGGAGCCGATCCCCGTTCCGATTGATATCGAGGCGCTCGATATTACAAGCGCCATTGAAATGCACCGGGATGCGGGCACCCGCCTTCAGATCTCCACCGCACCGGGAGCCGATGGCATTGTGCGCCGGATCGAGGTGCCCTCGCTGGACGGCACCAATACGAACTGGGCCGCCTTTGCGCTGGCCAATACCAGTGACGAACAGATCGACCGCCTGATCGTGGCCCCCAACTACATGCTGGTGGGCTCCAAGATCTTCTGGCCGGATCTGGGCTCGTCGCGCATTGCCGCCATAACACCCAGCCAGGGCATTGCGCCGGTGCGCCAGAAAAGCCTGGAGGCAGATGTCTTTCTGGTCACGCTGGACCCGGGGTCCGTGGTCACTTTCGTGGCCGAGCTGACCACGCCGAATTTGCCTGAAGTCCGCATCTGGGAACCGGATGTCTACAAGGAAACCGTGAACGCCTATACGCTCTACCGGGGCATTATTCTGGGCATTTCCGGCCTGCTGGCCCTGTTCCTGACCATCTTGTTTGTGGTCAAGGGAACGGTCATGTTTCCCGCAACGGCGGCGCTGGCCTGGTCCGTTCTTGCGTATTTGTGCATTGATTTCGGCTTCTGGGGCCTGGTCTTCAATCTGGATGGTGGCGGCAGCCAGCTGGCGAGGGCTTGCGCCGAAGTCATGCTCGCAGCCAGTCTGATCATCTTTCTCTATGCCTATCTCAATCTCAACCGCTGGAACATCCACTATTCCCATCTGGCGCTGACAACCCTGATCCTGATCCTCGGCCTTCTGGGTGTGGCGGTCTGGGACCCGTCGATTGCAGCCGGGATTGCCCGTCTCTCCCTGGGGGTGATCGGAGCGCTCGGCTTTGTCATCATTGCGGTCCTGGCCTTCCAGCACTACGACCGGGCGATCTTGTTGATCCCGACCTGGAGTCTCCTGATCGCCTGGCTGATCGGCTCGGCCATGACAGTGACGGGCTATCTGTCCAACGACATTGTCCAGCCTGCGCTTGGTGGTGGTCTTGTTCTGATCGTTCTTCTGATCGGCTTTACGGTGATGCAGCATGCTTTTGCCGGCGGGGCGATTACCCAAGGCATCATTTCCGATGTAGAGCGCAAGGCCCTGGCCATGACCGGGTCGGGCGATATCATCTGGGACTGGGACATCGACCGGGACCGGGTGACCACCGGCAACGAAGTCGAGGAACTGTTGAGCCTCAGGCGCGGGGCACTGGAAGGTCCGGCGCGGGACTGGCTTGATGTGCTGCATCCGCAGGACCGGGACCGGTTCAGGGCTACGCTGGACGCAGTTATCGATCAGCGCCGGGGCAAGGTCATGCAGACTTTCCGGCTCCGGTCCGAAGACGGGCATTTCCGCTGGTTCCGACTGCGCGCCCGGCCGATCATCGGGTCCGACGGCGAGGTGATCCGCTGCGTGGGCACGCTGCTGGATGTTACCGAGGAGCGCACAGCCGAAGAACGTCTTCTGCATGACGCGGTTCATGACAATCTGACAGGTCTGCCCAACAGGGAACTGTTTGTCGACCGGCTGCGCACCAGTGTTGTGCGGGCCAAGGCGGAAGAGACGACCAAGCCGACCCTTCTGGTGCTCAATCTGGACCGATTCAAACAGGTCAATGACAGCATTGGCCTTTCTGCAGGGGACAGCATTTTGCTGACCGTGGCCCGCAGGCTCGGCCGCCTGATCGGCCAGCAGGACACGCTTGGCCGCCTGTCCGGCGACCAATATGGCCTTGTACTTTTGTCCGAACAGGAGCCGGACCGCATTGTTTCGCTGGCCGATGCTCTTCGGAAGGCTGTGCGTGCGCCCATCACCTTCGGGGACCGGGAGATCTTTCTGACCTGTTCCGTCGGAATCGCCTTTTTCGAAGGCGGCAAGCAGGCCGTTGAGGACATGCTCACCAATGCGGAGATTTCCCTCAACCACGCCAAACGGCTGGGCGGAGACCGCCAGGAAGTGTTCCGTCCGATCCTGCGGCCGCTGGACAAGAATATTGTCGATCTGGAATCGGATCTGCGCGAGGCGATCAAGAAGGAGACACTCGGGGTCTATTTCCAGCCGATCATCCGCCTGCAGGACCAGTCCATTGCGGGTTATGAAGTGCTGGCCCGCTGGAACCATCCAAAGCGGGGCAAGATTTCGCCCTCCGAATTCATTCCGATTGCCGAGCAGTCCGGCCTGATCAATGAATTGGGCATGTATATGCTGGACAAGGGCGCTCAGCAGCTTGCCCTCTGGCAGCGGGAATTCCCGATGCCTCGGCCGCTCTTTGCTTCTGTCAACCTGTCGTCGCGGCAACTCCTGAAACAGGACCTCATCAACGATGTGAAGGCAGTTCTTTCGAGGACCTCGCTGGAGCCAGGCACGTTGAAGCTGGAGCTGACCGAGTCTCTGGTCATGTCCAACCCGGAATATTCGGCTAAGGTGCTGGAGCGGCTGCGCGGTCTGGGGGCAGGACTTTCGCTGGACGATTTCGGCACCGGCCATTCCTCGCTGTCCTACCTTCAGCGCTTTCCGTTCGATACGATCAAGATCGACCAGTCTTTTGTCAAACCCAATGGTTCTGCCGCGCGGCCGGTCCTCTTGCGGACCATCGTGGCCATGGGGCATGACCTTGGCATGTCAGTGGTGGCGGAAGGGGCGGAAAGCGAGACCGACGCGCTGGAGCTTTACCAGATCGGTTGTGAATACGCTCAGGGTTTCTTCTTCGGGGAAGCCGTCTCAGCGGCAGAGGCAACCAAATTGCTGCGCAAGATGCCAGCTCAGACGGAAACCGCTTAGCGCACGGGGCTCTATAGCATCGTGCGATAACTGGGGGGATGGCCTGCCGGGTGTGCGTCAGGGCACCAGAACGGGAACAGTCTTGCTGCTCTGGCGGATGTCCAGAGGCGTTGCGCCGAAGGGATCTCCGTCGACCTGGGCAGCCACGTGGCCTGAGGATCTGATCGTCGCTCTGGTAAACGGTTTTACGACCGCACCGCGCGCCTTGTGGATGCGGCCCATCAGCAGCGCCAGCCCGTAGCGCATGGACGACCACGGGTCGTCCTTTTCCAGAACCAGCATGTGCAGCCCCGGGTCGGTGGCGCCGCCCGGGCAAATGACAAACGGGCCACCATAGTGGCGGGCATTGCTGGCCACGGCGAATTTGCCGGACAGGGTCTCGCCATCCAGTGTGACCTCCAGCGGCGTCGCCTTGCGGGAAAAGCCCGTCTTGAACGCCGTTATAACATAGGCCAGTTTGCCCAGCTTGCGTTTGAGGGCAAGTGGCACGGCATGCACGACCTCTGCGTCAAAGCCGGTGGAGGCCATCAGCACAAAGGGATGGCCATTTGCGAGCCCGAAATGCAGCGGCTTTGTTTTTTGCTGCGCGATCATGTCTGCAATGGCACGGGGTGTGCGCGGCAGGCCAAGTTCCAGCGCCAGCACATTGGCGGTTCCAAATGGGATCACCGCAAGCTGGGGCGGTGTGGGGTGGGTCTGAAAGCCGTTCAGGGCCTCGTTGATCGAGCCGTCCCCGCCGGCGACGACCAGGGTTTTCACTCTGGGGGAGAGATCGGCACAGACTTCACCGATTTCACCGGCATGACTGGTCAGCTTGATCTGGGTGCGGAACCCGTGATCTTCCAGCCGTATGCGCACATTGTCCAGAAAGCCGGGCTTGTATCCGCCGGATGTCGGATTGGCCATGATCAGCACATCGCCGACGATATCCTGGGCGGCTGAACGTGGCGAAACCGGAGCGGACCACCAGAAAACTCTCACGTATTTTCCTTCATGTAGCACAGGCCGGTGCTGAAGCCCTTGGGACGCTTTATACGCCTGTCTGATCCAACGTGGAACCGGACTGCCGGGACGCCCCGGCAGCACAAACAGCGGCAAATGCAAGCTCTATAAAGGAAAAGACGGAAAAGGGCGAGCTTGAAGCCTGGGTGCCGAACCTGACCGGCCCGTTTCAGCGGAACGGCAGCGTTGCGTCGCTGGCCCGGTACAGCGCATCGCGCTGCGCGAAGCGCCTTGCCGAAGGATCTGCTTTCCAGCATCAAATGGTGCAGACTGATCGCACGAGGCTCTAAGGTACGGTGGGACAAGCTCCGGAACATGCGTCAGACTGGCAGCAGAGGCCCTGGCTCACTTGAACGGCGCCATGCCGCCCCGGGCCAGTTCATCCGCCTTTTCATTGCCGGGGTGGCCCGCATGCCCCTTGATCCAGTGCCAGGTGACATCGTGGCGGCTCCGGGCTTCGTCCAGGGCCTGCCAGAGATCCGCATTCTTCACCGGCTTGTTGGCTGCGGTGCGCCAGTTCTTGCGTTTCCAGCCTGCCAGCCATTCCTTGATGCCGCTGCGCACATAGGTGCTGTCCGTATAAAGATCGATGGCGCAGGGCCGTTTGAGGGCATTCAGCGCTTCAATGGCAGCCGTCAGCTCCATGCGGTTGTTCGTGGTTTCCCGTTCGCCGCCCTTCAGTTCTTTTTCATGCTCGCCGAAGCGCAGAAGGACGCCCCAGCCGCCCGGGCCGGGATTTCCGGAACAGGCGCCGTCCGTATAGATGGTTACGCGGTTCTCGGTGCTCATTTGCTCAGGCCGTACGCCTCCGTGCCGTCAACTGTCTGATGGAAACGCAGTTTCTTCAGATATTCCAGCGGGTCCTTGGGGGTCACCAGCGCTCCTTTCGGAACGCTCAGCCAGTCATAGAGCCGGGTGAGCAGGAACCGCAGGGCCGCCCCGCGTGACAAGGTCGGCAGTGCGTCATATTCCCTGTCCGTCAGGGGACGCACATCCGAATAGCCCTTCAAAAGGGCCCGGGCCTTGGTCACGTTGAAGGAGAGATCCTTCTCAAAACACCAGGCATTCAGGCAGATGGCAATGTCATAGGCAAAGGCATCATTACAGGCGAAATAAAAATCGATCAGGCCGGAGAGCTCATCGCCAAGGAAAAACACATTGTCCGGGAACAGATCCGCATGGATGACCCCGCCGGGCAGATCCGGCGGCCAGACCGTTTCCAGATGCGCAAGCTCACTGCCAATCTCTTCTTCCAGGCCCGGATGGACACCGTTGCTCCGGCCGCCGCACTGCTCAAACAGGGGCCGCCAGCCGGTGACGGCAAGCGCATTGGCACGCTGCCCGTGATAATCCTGACCGGCCAGATGCAAGGCGGCCATGGCCTTGCCAAGTTCGGCGCAATGTTCCACCCGCGGGCGTTTGACCCACATGCCTTCCAGAAAGGTCACCAGGGCTGCCGGGCGCCCGGCCAGGGTGCCAAGCAGGCTGCCGGAGCGCGCGGGCACCGGCGTCGGGCAGGACAGGCCCTTGGCGGCAAGATGCGTCAACAGGTTCAGAAAAAACGGCAGGTCGTCCGGATTGACCCGCTTTTCATAGAGCGTCAGGATGAACGACGCCTTGTCGGTGTGAACCAGAAAATTGCTGTTTTCGACACCTTCGGCAATGCCCTTGAAGGACAGCAGGCGCCCCACGTCATAGCCGCCGATGAAGGCCTGCAACTCTTCATCGGTCACGTCCGTATAAACTGCCATTCTACTATCCGGTGGCCGCTTGCGCAGGCGAGACGGTCTCTCTCAATTCGCGCGGCAGATTGAAGGAAATGGTTTCCTGAGCGGTGCGCACGGTTTCCACCGTGACGTCAAACCGTTCTGTGAAGGCATCGATAATTTCCTCCACCAGGGTTTCCGGGGCAGAGGCACCCGCTGTCAGGCCCAGGGTGCGCACATCGTCAAAATCCCGCCAATCGATATCGCTTGCCCGCTGGATCAGGACCGACACATTGCAGCCTGCCCGCTCGGCAACTTCCCGCAGGCGCTGGGAGTTGGAAGAGTTCGGCGCGCCAACCACAATCATGCCATCGACGCTTGGGGCCACATGCTTGACCGCCTCCTGGCGGTTGGTGGTGGCGTAGCAGATATCCTCCTTATGCGGCGCGACAATCTCGGGGAAGCGTTCCTGAAGCACAGCAACAATGCCTGCCGTGTCGTCGACCGACAGGGTCGTCTGGGTAATATAGGCAATCGGCCGGTCGGAGCGGGGTTGATAGGCGCGGGCGTCCTCTTCCGTCTCGATCAGCGAGACGGTGCCGTCCGGCAGCTGGCCCATGGTGCCGATGACTTCCGGGTGGCCGGCATGGCCGATCAACAGAATTTCCCGGTCTCGCCGGTTATGGATCTCGGCTTCCTTATGCACCTTTGAGACCAGAGGGCAGGTGGCATCCAGAAAGAACATGTTGCGCGCCTGCGCGTCCTGCGGCACTGATTTCGGCACCCCATGTGCGGAAAAGATCACGGGCCGGTCCAGATCGGCCGCCGGGATCTCTCCCAGTTCTTCAACAAAGACGGCGCCTTTGGCCTTGAGCCCATCCACAACGAATTTGTTGTGCACGATCTCGTGACGCACGTAGACGGGGCGGCCGTATTTTTCCAGAGCCAGCTCAACAATCTGGATCGCCCTGTCCACGCCTGCGCAAAAGCCGCGCGGCGCACAAAGCTTGATCGTCAGGGCCGGTTTCGTCTGTGGGGTGTTGCTCATTGTGCTCTTTCAGCAAACCTTCATGGCCGCAATAAGAGGGGGATGCCCTGTCCTGTCAAGTCAGCCGAAGGTCCGGGCACTGTCTTTCGGCCACATTCTTCAACAACCAATATGGGGCTGGATTGGTTCTCGCCAAGCAAATCCGCACCTGCTATGACACTGCGCCAAGTTTGTTTTCGATCCGACGGGTAGATAATGATCACTGTATTCCAGGCTGCAATTGCCGAGAGACTGAAGATTTTCCTAACGGCAGGCCTGTGTGCCATGGCCTTGAGCGGCTGCGGCGGTGGTCCTGAAAGCATGGCCGGCAAGATTATTACCGGTGGTCAGAAACCGATCGAAGTGTCTCCTGAAACTTTTGCGCCTCCGGTGAAATGCCCGCCTCTGGAGCTTCGGTCCAGCACCTATTTGATCCAGAAATATGTGCGTGGCAAGCAAGACGAAAAAGAGGGCCTGCTGTATCAGGCAACCATTGAAGACTGGGCCAATACCTGTACCCAGGAAGCGGATGGCCAGCGCCGGATGAAACTGGGCCTGTCCGGAGATGTTACGCCGGGACCTGCCTGGAAGGGAGGGGAAGTGGTGCTGCCTGTGCGCGTGGCCATTGTGCCGGCCGGGGCCGGGGCCAAACCGCTCAGCTCCGAAATTCTGAGCGTGCCGGTAACCGTCGGCGACGATGCACCTGCGGAAAAATGGACCCTGATCGAAAACAAGTTTCTGATCCCGCAAGGGGCCAGCGTGAAGGTTGTCTTCGGTTTTGATGACGGCAAGCGCCGTTAGGTGCGCGCCGGTTGCCCGGCTGCGGGCGCAGCCTGATAGGACCCGTTTTGAAGGTGATGAAACATCTTCCGTATTAATTCCAATGCGGAAGATAAAATTGTTTCAAGGTCCTTGCCAGATGACTTGAAGCTAATCGTCTTTTGAATGAAAGATCCCTTGAAAGCCGTTGTTTATTTAAGGCAACGATCAGGGTGCCTTGACGTGCAGCAGCCGGTTTCTACATGCTTGCAGTGTTGACAAGACATGGTCCGGTTCACAAACGTCTCATTTCAGCGGTGCCCGCTCGCAAGAGCGCCATCAGTCCGCACCCGGCGTCGGCACAAAGGACGCCACTTGCCGGGTGACTGTCATGATCCGCCTGATGGCTTCCTGTCCTGTCTCGTTGGGTCACGGGACCGGATTTTCTCCAGCGGTCTTGAAACCATGCCCTTGGGGAGGACTGGTCATGTTGGACGCCTTGGCTGAAACCGGAGTGCGGGAAACTCCTCTTCACGATCTTCATGTGGAGTTCGGCGCACGCATGGTGTCCTGTGCGGGCTATCAGATGCCGCTTCACTATCAAGGCGGCATTGTCAGCGAACATCTGCACGCCCGGGCGAACGCCGCCCTGTTCGATATCTCTCACCTGGGCTTGGCCTTTGTGTGCGGTGCCGATCACGCAACAACCGCCTCGGCCCTTGAAGCCTTGACCCCCTCCTGCTTTGCCGGTCTGCTGCTTGGCCAGCAGCGCTATACGGTGCTGCTCAACGAGGAGGGCGGGATTGTGGACGATCTCCTGGTGACCCGGTCCGCATCGCCGGAAGATGACGGCCGCTTGATGCTGACCGTCAACGCGGTGCGCAAGCAGGCCGATTTCGCCTGGCTCACAGATAAGCTCCCGAGCCCCGTCAGGTTGACGCCCGTTGAAGACCGGGCGCTGCTGGCGCTGCAGGGGCCGGATGCCTATCGGGTTCTGGTTCGTCACGCGCCCGAAGTGGCTGGTCTTGAGTTTCTCTCAGCGTCCTCAATGGAGTTCGACGGGATCGACTGTCACATTTCCCGGTCCGGTTATAGCGGGGAAGACGGGTTCGAACTGTCGGTGCCCGCTGGAGCTGCCGAGCCGATAGCCAAGGCTTTGCTGGCGGATGACCGGGTCGCGCCGGCCGGTCTGGGCGCCCGGGACACACTGCGGCTGGAAGCGGGCTTGTGTCTTTATGGCCTGGATCTGGATGAGACAGTCTCTCCCGTGGAGGCAGGGCTTCTGGCCTGCCTGCCGAAACGGCGCCGGGAACAGGGCGGCTTTCCCGGGGAACAGCGGATTTTGCGGGAGTATCACCACAAGCCCGTCCGCCAGCGCATTGGGCTGCGCCTGAACGGGCAGGTTCCCATGCGCGCCGGCGCGGAGATTGCCCTGCCGGATGAAGGGCCAGTCATCGGCCGTCTGACCTCGGGCGGGTTTTCTCCCTGTTTGGGTGGTCCTATCGGCATGGGATATATTCCTCCAGTTCATGGGCGAATCGGAGCACGGCTGGAGGTGGTTGCCCGTGGACGCCGTCTGGCAGCAACGGTCACGGAGCTGCCCTTTGTGCCGGACCGGACCTGCAAACGAAAGAAACAATGATCTTCAGGGGGCTGAACCAACCATGACCATCTATTATTCCAAGGACCACGAGTGGATTGCCGTCAAGGACGGTGTCGCCACCGTCGGCATCACCGCCTACGCCCAGGAACAGCTGGGGGACGTGGTCTATGTGGAACTGCCGGAGACCGGGGCCGATTTCGCGCAAGGGGATGAGGCTGCTGTTGTAGAATCAGTGAAGGCGGCCAGTGAAGTTTATGCGCCGATTGACGGGGCCGTGGTTGAGACCAATCAGATCCTGGCGGACGCGCCGGCCAAGGTGAACGAAGACCCGCAAGGCGCCGGCTGGTTTCTCAAGATGAGTGTTGCGAACCCGGACCAGTTGACCGGGCTTCTGGATGAAGCAGCCTACAAGACCTTTCTGGAGACGCTCTGACCCAATGGCATCTCAATATCATTCAGCTCAGGTGGAATGGGCCTGCGACGGGGACTATGCAGCCAATGCTTATTCGCGCGCGCATATCTGGCGGTTCGATGGCGGGCTCGAAATTCCGGCAAGCGCTTCGCCAAAAGTGGTAGCGGCCCCTTATTCTATTGAAGCCGCCGTTGACCCGGAAGAGGCGTTCATCGCATCCATTGCCTCATGTCACATGCTCTGGTTTTTGGACCTGGCACGGCGGGCCGAATTCGTCGTCGCCTCCTACCGGGACAAGGCTCAGGGGGAACTCAGCCGCATCGGACGTGGCCGGATGGGGATCTCCAAGGTGGTCCTGAAGCCGGAAATCACGCTTGTGGCGGATGTCATGCCGGATCAGTCCTGGCTGGCGGATCTGCATGACAAGGCGCATGAGGTCTGTTTCATCGCCAATTCGGTGAAATGCGAGATCCTGATCGAGCCGGAACCGGTCAGACTGCAGGCCCCTTGAGCAGCCGATCTGCCCGGAGCTGAACTGCTGGAAACACGGAATTGGCTGTTCACTCCCGTGTCCGTGCGCTGGACACGGGAGTGAGACATGCTTTGTGTCTTGAGCGTATCGCGAAAGGACAGAAACAATTCGCGCAAGACCTTGTTGACAATTTAGTTGTCGTAATGACAAATTAATTGTCATGAACCGCTCTGTTGAACTTTACGAGATCATTCAGCTGATCCGGCCGGCCCACCGCCGGCTGGCCCGGGTTGTCGAGGCCAAACTGGCAGGGACCGGCGTCACGGTTGCCATGCGCGCCGTCATGGAGGTTCTGGACAGGAGCGGCCCGATGCCGGTGCCGGAGATAGGCCGGACCCTGTTTCTGGCGCGCCAGCAGATTCAGCTGGTGGTCAATTCCCTTGAGACTGCGGAGCTTGTGGTCCGGCAATCCAATCCGGCCCACCGGCGCTCCCCTCTTTTTTCGTTGACGGACACAGGCCATCAGCTCTTTTCACAGATCCGGACGCGGGAGAATGTGGACATCGATGCGGTCAGCGGACTGTTTTCGGACAAGGACCTGTCCGCGACTCAAAAAGTGCTCTGCGCCTTACTGGATCATTTCGCGGAATTCGAGGACGACCCGGATTGTCCCAAGGCGCTTGAATAGCTGTCACGCTTCAAGTCCCAGTTCTCACGTCACTGCCAAGAGGGAGAAAGGATTTGTCTGTGTTTTGGGGTGTCATGGGGGCCATGCTGCTGCTATTGGCGGGACTTGGTGCCTGTCTTGGCTATTATGCCCGCAAGCTGGCGACGCCCACGCAAGGGGAGCGGATTGACCTCACCCAGCGGCCCAATGTGGCCCTGGTTGTGATCGACGTGCAAGAGGACTTCACCCGCGCTCCGGGCAAAAGAGCCTTTGCGCCGGAACTCTGCGAGCGTGCCCTGACTGCAATCAATCTGGAACTCGACGCGGCCCGGTATCAGGATCTTGAGATTGCGTTCATTCGCAATGTGTTCCGGGACTGGCCGGTGATCCAGATGAGGAAGCTTTTTGCCGGTGGCATGGGCACTCCGGGCCGGGCGGGGCTGGCATTCGACAGGGCGCTGAAGGTCGGTCAGGCGTCGGTTTTCGAAAAATCGGTCGGCGACGCGTTTTCCAACCCGGAATTCGAAGCCTGGCTGGCGGACAACCGGGTCGGCACGTTGAGACTGGTGGGGCTGGATGCCTGCCACTGCGTACAGCTCACAGCCAAAGGCGCCCTGTCCCGGGGCTACCGGGTCGAGATCCATGAGCCGGGAACCCTGACGGCCAGACCAGCGAAATGGCCTGGAACTCGGCAGGCCCTGGAACATTCCGGTGTGGTCTTTGCCTGATCATCTGGAACAATCCGGCCATCTGTGATCTTGGCGACAGCATGGCCGTGTGGCAGCCTTATCTTGCACGGGCAGTGCGGACGGGACGTGACTGCGCAGACTGCAAGTGGGATTGCGTCCGCCAGCTTTGAGCAAGGAAGGAGCGAAGGCGTGCTTCGAGTGAGTGTTCGGAAACCGACGGAGCTGACGTTCCGGCTGATGCAAAGTGAGCGGCCGGGGCTTTCGGTGGCAGGCAAGTCAGGAATCGACCCCAACCGTCACTTGCCGGACGACTGGCTGGTGCTTTTGGCCGGTTGCCCGCGGTCGGACTGGATCGGGCATCAGGGCTTTGGGCCGGTGGCGGAAATGTGGTTGAACCGGCATGACGGATTCCGCCATTTTGCCAACAGCCTGACCGCCCTGGTCGGGCAACTGCGGGAAGGGCAGATCCCTGCCGATCGCTTTGGTCCCATGTTCTTGCCTCGCCTGCAGCAATTTCTGTCCGAATTGCACAGCCACAACATGATCGAGGATCACCAATATTTTCCCGCGCTGATGGCGGCTGAGCCGCAGTTGGTGCCGGGGTTTGAGTGTCTGGAATCCGACCATGCCGAGCTGCACGGGCGGATGGGCGCCGTAGCCAGTGCGGCCAATGAGCTCTCGTCCGGGCTTGGAGCCGGAGACCTCACGTCGGCTCTTCCGGCTTTGGACAACTTCACCGTTGCGATTGAGGCGCTTCTCATTGGTCTGAAACGCCATCTTTCGGATGAGGAGGATCTGATCATTCCGATCCTGCTCAGCCGGGCGGAGCCGGAGTTGAACTTCGCTTGATCTCCTTGGGGAGCCCTGCGGCCGCCGGGACCTCCGCAAAGGCCTGGAAAGTGTCTTGGCATTTCAGGCTTGACTCTGCCCGCCGCATCGCGCATCAGAAGGGCCATGAACAAGATGTCCGCAGCCTTCGTGTATTTTTATTACGTCACCGACATATCGGCGGCTGCGTAGGATCTTGCTTAACTGATAGACCCCAAAAGCCGCCGCGTCAGGCGGCTTTTTGGTTTCAAGAAGGCTCCTGGCGGGGACACCAGGAAGCCGAATATGACCAACCATATGATTGAAGCCGGAAAACCGGCAACGAAACTCAAATCCGAAGCGCTTGCCGTGCTTCTGGAACGTGGCCTCGTGCACCAATGCACGGATCTGGAAGCGCTGGATGCGCGTCTGAGCGCCGGTCCTCTCACCGCCTATGCGGGGTTTGATGCAACCGCCGCCAGCCTCCATGTGGGCCATCTGATGCCGCTCATGACCATGCGCTGGTTGCAGAAGCTCGGCCATCGGCCGATCCTGGTTCTGGGCGGTGGCACCAGCCAGATCGGCGATCCGAGTTTCCGCAATGACGCCCGCCCGCTTCTGGAAGAACGCCAGATCGCGGCCAATATCCGCAGCATCCGCCGGTCCGTTGAGCGTCTTGTTGATATGGATGGCCCGGATGGGGCGCTTCTGGTTGACAATGCGGAATGGCTAAAGGAGTTCCGCTTTCTGGAATTCCTGCGCGACTATGGCTCCCAGTTCACCGTCAACCGCATGATGACCTTTGAAAGTGTCAAGTCGCGTCTGGAGGCGCAGATGCCGCTGACGGTTCTGGAATTCTGCTACATGATGCTTCAGGCGGTTGATTTTCTGGAACTGGCCAAGCGCCTCGACTGTGTCTTGCAGGTGGGGGGATCGGACCAGTGGGGCAACATTGTCAACGGGATTGAGCTGGGCCGCCGGGACGGGCGCAAGCTGCACGGCCTGACGGTGCCGCTGCTGACAACGGCGAGCGGCGCGAAGATGGGCAAGACCGCTGCCGGGGCGGTCTGGTTGCATCCGGAACATCTCTCCCCCTTCGGCTTCTGGCAGTTCTGGCGCAACACGGCTGATGCGGATGTTGGCAAGTTCTTGCGCCTGTTCACCGAATTGCCGATCCGGGAGGTTGAACGCTTGTCCGATCTGCAGGGGGCCGAGCTGAACGAGGCCAAGAAGATCCTGGCGACCCAGGTCACCACGATTGTGCATGGGCCTGAAGACGCCCGTGCCGCGCTGGAGCAGGGCGATGCCCTGTTTGCCGGGGACAGCGCTTTGCTGGAGCCGACCCACAAATTACCCCTGAAGACCCTGGCCGAAGGGCTGGGACTTCTGGAACTGGTGGTGGCCATCGGCTTTGCCGGGTCCAATGGCGAGGCCCGCCGTCTTGTGGAAGGGGGCGGGATACGCCTCAATGGCCGCATCATCGACGATCCGCGCCGGCGCATCGCCACCGGGGACCTGAAGGCCGACGACCGGCTGGACGTTTCGGTCGGCAAACGCCGCAAGGCTCTGGTCGGCTTTGAATGATCTGACAGCCTTCCAGCGCCGCCCCGGGCTGGAGCAAGCCGCGTTCATATGGGTTCAGACCGCTTTGTCTCTTGCATTGAAACCTTTGGTTTCTGGCAGGTAATGCAAATCCGGTGAAACGCGTTTGGCTCTCGTGCCGGGGCTGGCCCAGGCTGGAGGGGCGTGGTCTTGGGTCCGGTCCGGAGCAGATCTGCGCAAGGACACGCCTTTTTTAAAGAATGCGCTGTCTCCGCTTTCTGGTCTATGCTTCGGACTGATAGGCTTGTCCCTGTGGTGCCTCCCTGGTGCCCGAGGAAAGGAACCGCGGATGGAAGCAAGAACATTCGTTCTGGTGCATGGCGTCTGGCATGGCGGCTGGTGCTGGTCGCGGGTTGCCCGGATTTTGCGGGCGCGGGGCCACCGGGTCACGGCACCCACCCAGACAGGGCTGGGCGAGCGGGCCCACTTGCTGTCGCCAGATATTACGATCGGCACCTTTGTCGAAGACATTGTTCAGCATCTACATTTTGAAGATCTGCACCAGGTCGTTCTGGTTGGCCACAGTTTCGGCGGCATTCCGGTGACCGGTGCAGCGGACAAGGTGCCGGAGCGGATTGCCAAGCTGGTCTATCTGGATGCGATCATGCTGGACAGTGGCGAGACCTGGCTGGATCTGCTGCCAGAGGAGATCGCCCGCGACCGGTCGGCTCTGGCGCAGAGCTCCAGCGGTGGTCTGTCCCTGCCTCCGGGCGCGCCGGACAGTTTTGGCCTGAGCGATCCGGCAGATGCCGCCTTTGTCGCGTCCCGGCTGACACCTCATCCTTTCAAGACCTTCACAACGGCGCTCGATCTGAAAAATCCCATCGGCAACAATCTTCCCGCCGCGTATATCGAATGCACCGATCCGCCGTACCGGCCTGCGGCGATTGCCCTTCAAAGGGCGCGGAAACTGGGATGGCCCGTTGAACAGATCGCGACCGGACATGATGCGATGGTAAGCGCACCAGAGGCTCTGGCAGACCTCCTCGAAAAGCTGGCATGAAGCCGCGTCTTTAAAGAACATGTTCGAGGTATGAGCGGCATCCCGGAGGCCGGGCTGCCGTTTTCACATGGTCCAGCGTTGCAGCGATCCGACGTTGCCCTTCAGCTCGGCCCGGCTTTGGTGAAGAAAAACCAAGACACAGCTTGTAGAACAAAGAGCGTATCCAGCGTGCACCCAGAGCGCCACAACGTCTGCTACTGCACCAGATAGGTCAGCGCGCCCCGTCCGGGCAGGAAAAAATAGGCTCCACCCCGCACCTTGACGAAGTCCTGCATGCCTTTGATGACCAGAGGACCCTGTGGGGTGGGAATGGTCAGGCGCCCGCCCTTGCGGCCCCGGCCCAGAAGGGAGTCGACCTCGCCATCGAGCCCATGAAACAGCCGGTCCATACACCAGGTTTGCTGCACGAATTCGAACTGGCGTTCCAGATTGCCATTCAGGCACATGAACAGCAGCCCCGGATTGTCAGCGGCCTCCTGCCCGGCGCCGGAGGCTTCATATTGCCGACCCATGCGCAGGATGCGGTGCCTGTTGGTGATGGAGAGTTCTTCCGCCCCCTCCTGCGGATGCAGGCTTTCGCGGGGATTGGACCGGCGGATATGGGCCCCGAACGGGCAGCGGAAACCGGACGGGTCCGTGTCCCCGAACAGAAAATCATTGTCCGGCGTCTCTCCGCCCGGTTTGAACGGATGACGGACCAGGGACGTGCCGTCCTTCCAGCGTCCGACCATCTTGGCTTCAATCCACTCTTGAAGCGCCTTGCCGCTGGCCCCTGGAGGCGTGCCCGGGCGGCCCGTGATCTGCTCTGCGGCGGTTTTGGAGAATGCATGAAACGTCTCCACATCCTGTTCAAGCTGCCGGATCACGAGATAAGACCCGTTGCGCCCGAAATTGCGCTGGGCGGTGGCTTCCCCGGCAAAGAAGTCCGGCCAGTCTTCGGCCTCCGACAGGGGCTTGTGGGTGGGCAGCAGGTTCCGGGGATCTTCCTTGGCGCTGAAAAGCGGCGTTGTCGGCATATAGTTCCGGTTGTCCGGATAACCGAGAATGAATTCGCCGGGCGCGACCAGATGAATGGCATTCGCCGGATCGATCGAGCGGCGGCTGCCTTTGATGACAGGCTGGGAAATGCCGTCGGCAAATCCGAACGCCTCCCGTTCGATCTTGCCTTTGCCGGGCCCGGTCTTCGAGATGATCTGATGCACCAGGTGGCAACCATGTGCACTGATCAGCCCCGTCTGGACCGCCACCGTTTTCTCAAGCCCATCCTCGGTCGCATAGACCAGCAGGGCAACATCCACGCTTCTGTCCGCGTGCCCCCACCACCAGTCTCCCGGGCCATCACCACGCTCAGAATGTCGAAATCCGGTGCCAGATCTTCGGCCGGGTCCGTGCGCTCCTTGTGCCGCAGCAGCCCGTAGAGGGCTGCGGCGATCCCCAGCAGCAAAACCGCGCCCCCCAGCAGTGTGAGCACGCCCATGGCGACCGCATACCAGAAGCCCGAGGTGCTGAAGGCTGCAAAAAGACACCACAGGAGAAACAGGCCAATCACGATCAGATAGGGCCAGGCGAAGGTTTTCAGGCCATTGAGGGCCACCTTTGCAAGCGGCAGCGAGACGGGGCCGGAGGCCCTGGCGAACGGAACATCTTCGGGGCGCATCATGTCCCGGAACTCCGGCAGCTCGCCCATCTGCGCGCGCACGGTCTTGAGAATGTCGAGAGGTGTTCCACTCACCGTGCCGCTGGAGACAATGTCCCGGACCCTGTCCGCGAAGCGCTTCTCGGCACCGATCCGGAGTTCGGTCAGGCCAGGCGTGCCGGAATGATTGAGGCCGGGCGTGCTCAAGAGCCCCCAGCCGGTGTCATGGGAATGGTCGTCGATGAACGAGGCAAGCCCGCCCGGCCTGATCTCGTGCCCGGCAAGGGCGAGGATCTCTGTCAGTGGCGTTTCCAGACGCCGGGCGAGATCCTGGATCGCGGCCGCCTTGCTGCCATCCTGGCTGGATTCGGCAACCAGAAAAGCCCCGTGGCCGCTTTCGGGGTCGGCGGGCAGCACATTGATCGAGATGAAGTGAACGCTGCTGCCGTCAAGCATCTCCCGGATCTCCGGCGAAACCGGATTACCAAAGCTGACCAGCTTGTCTTCAATCGCGTTAAGGTTCTGATTTTTAACTTGAAATGAAAATGTAAGAAAACTACGTGTCATTCTAAAAATCCTTAAAATTACCTTAGGTAAGATTTTAGGATAGTGCAAATTCAACAACGGGGACATCTTAAAGTTTATTGGTATATTCGATGCAATTTCATTTCAGTCTTGTTCGCTCAGGTGAAGGCCTTGGTAAAAGGCATTCACCGCGCACAGAAAGGCACGGCAACGCCGATGCAACGCGGCTTGCACTCACCCCCACCCGCGGATAGGGGAACAAGAAAACCCCGCCCTCTTGCGAGGGCAGGGCTCAGTCAGGACCGCGGGGATCGCGTCTAGCTTTTTTTTGCTTTGGCAGCCTGCTTATGCCTGCAGGCGGGATCTTATTTCCTTGCGCAACTCATCAATGGGCGCTTTGGCACTGCCGTCCTTCGTGTGCCAGAAGGTCCAGCCGTTGCAGGCCTCCTGGCCCTGGACAAGCGCGCCGACCTTGTGGATTGACCCGGTGTGATCGCCTGATTTCAACGACCCGTCGGCCCGCACGACAGCCACATGTTTGCCCTTGGAGCAGGTCAACTCGACCCCCGGTGTCAGCAGGCCGCTTTCCAGAAGCGTACCGAAGGGAATGCGTTTCTGGGCACGTTTGCCTTTCTGCATTTCCAAAGCTTCACTGTCGCCCGGTTCAATCGCCGCGATACGGGCCGTTGCTGCGTCGATATACGCCTGTTCCCGTTCTACGCCGACGAAGTTGCGGCCGAGTTTCCTGGCAACGGCGCCAGTCGTTCCCGTGCCGAAGAACGGGTCGAGCACGACATCGCCGGGCTGGGAAGAGGCGGTCAGGACCCGGTAGAGCAGCGCTTCCGGTTTCTGGGTCGGATGCACCTTCTGACCGTTCTTGTCCTTCAGCCGTTCTGAGCCGGTGCACAGTGGCAGGTGCCAGTCGGAACGCATCTGAAGATCGTCGTTGAAGGTCTTCAGCGCATCATAATTGAAGGTCGGCTTGGCATCTTTCGACTTCACCGCCCAGATCATGGTTTCATGGGCATTGGTGAACCGTTTGCCCCGGAAGTTGGGCATCGGATTGGATTTCAGCCAGACAATGTCATTCATGATCCAGAAGCCGAGATCCTGAAGGATCGCGCCAACCCGGAAGATATTGTGGTAGGATCCGATCACATAGAGAGATCCATCCGGCTTCATGACCCGGCGCACCGCCAGGAGCCAGGCCCTGGTGAAGGTGTCATAGGCCTGAAAGCTCTCGAACTGGTCCCAATGGTCGTCGCAGGCGTCGACCTTGGACTGGTCAGGCCTGTGCAGGTCGCCGCCCAGTTGAAGATTGTAGGGCGGGTCTGCAAACACCAGGTCCACGGACCTGGACGGCAGTTTCTCGAGGGCGGACACGCAGTCGCCCTTCAAGATCGTGTTGAGCCAGGAAGCAGGGGCTTCCGATTTGTCTTTAGGGTGGGGTGCCGCTAAGGACACCCCGGTACGCAGTACACTCATTGCGACGCATTACCTCACGCAATTTCAAGTGTCATGGTTACCGGGTTTGGTAAATCAGCGGTTAAGTAGACAAAAGAAAAATATCCTTTGAATCAATGCTTTGTTTACAATCGTAAAAGTTAAATGAGAAGTTAACGCCGTCAGCCGGCCGAAAAGGCCAGAATTCTGCTGATTTCATTGAGCGTGCGGCCCGATGTTGTCTTCCAAGTGTTAAAGGCCTCCTGGACAGCTTTTAGATTTTTTTTCGACATGCGATCATTCTCAATGACATTTTCGCGCAAAAGCGCATTAACCACGTCCCCGGTCAGCAGGAAACTTTCCTTGCCCATGAACCGCAGCGCGATCTGGCCTGTGGTGCCGCCAAGGCGGCTGCCCCGCTTTTTCAGGGTTTCCATCAGGCCTATCTGATCCTCCACCGGATAGTGGGCGAAGAACCTGGAGGCACTGCCATGTTCTGCGGCGAGGTCTTTCAGGAAAACCGCATTTTGCTGCACGGAGCGGATTTTGGCCCCGTTGCGCACGATCCGCGCATCCTTGAGCAGGGCCTCAAAGGCTTCATCGGGCAGAAAGGCGAGGCGGGCCACATCAAAGCCCTCAAAGGCCACTTCGAAGCCTGGCCATTTTTGCTCGATCACCTTCCAGCTGAACCCGGCCTGGAACACACATTTGGTGAACATGGCTAGCCAGCGGTCATCGCCAAGGGTTTCAAGTATGTCAGGGGTCTTGGGCAAAGCATGTTCGTCGAGCAGCGCGGCAAGTTGTTCCGGTCCGCCCTTCTTCTCTTCTGCCAGGGCCGCGAGCTCGTCGAAAGAGCGCATCTGAATGTCCTCCATGTGAAGCCAAAGATACCGGATACGTCAGAGGAACGTCATGTTTGTGACTGTACTCCATCGCGCAGTTCCGGCTGCCACTCTCCAGGGCCAATGATGCGGGGGCGTAGCACACGCCCCAGGAGGTCTGAAAAGAGAGTGACCGTGCCCAAGTAGGTTGGGTTTGATGTCTCGAAGGAAAAGACTTTGCTCTGTGCGAAGGACCGGGATGGCAAGGTCGTTTGTCATGGCGAGGTTGCAAGCGATCCTGTGTCGTTTTTCGCGGCGCTGAAGGCGAACTGCATTGTCCAGAGCGGATCACTAGGGAAAGGGGACCTGGGGACACTGGCTGGTGAAGGCGCTATACCAACCTCACTAGATAGAAACCTATCTGATGGCGCTGGTCCGGATTGGCCGGCAAGGCGCGTTGCGCAGGACGGCCTGGTTGGCCGTTCAAGCGGCGCAACGCAGTCCGGCGGGCCGGAGCAGGCCACCGAGGCCGTGTTTGAGGAGTGTTCAGCTGCGTCCCAGGTTTTGAACGATAAACCATATCGCCCTGAAACCTGCTCCTTGCCGAACAGTCCCCAAACACGGTCAGATCGGTTCCTATCTAGTGAGGTTGGTATGACATGCCTTGGGATTGATGTGGACCTGACATTGCCCTTGCTTTGGCCCGGTTGATCAAGCGCGCTACCGCTCGCCGGTCTCCCTGGACTGCTCGAACCGCCTGAGGGCGAGCGACAGTGTGATGGTCATCATCAGATAGATCAGCGCGACCACATTATAGGTTTCGAAATAGCGGAACGATCCCGCCGCATAGACCTTGCCGAGCTGGGTGATGTCCGCGACCCCGAGGACGGACACAAGGGAGCTGTCCTTGATCATGGCCACGAAGTCATTGCCCAAAGGAGGCAGGATGGTCTTGAGCGCCTGGGGAAATACAATCAGCCGGAACCGCAGCCAGCGATTCATGCCGAGCGCTTCAGCCGCTTCGATCTGCCCCTGGTCTACCGCCTGAATTCCGGCCCGGAAGACTTCCGCGATAAAGGCCGAATAGCCGATGGTCAATGCGGCAACCGCGCGCCACAGCAGCGGGAAATCCCGGGTGCGCAAGGGATCAAACCCGGCCGGTTCCAGAAGCGCGTTCAGACCGGCCACCACAAGCGGCGTACCAACAAAGGCGATATAAAGCAGAAGGACGATGATCGGCAGGCCGCGCACGATCTCCACATAGAAGCGGGCGCATTGCCGCAGGATCACGGACGGGGACAAAAGCGCCAGCGCCAGCAGCAGTCCGAACAGAGAGGCCAGCAGGAAGGCAACCAGCGTGACGAAGATGGTCAGGCCAATTCCCCTGGAGACCGTGGCCATGACCTTGGAATAGATATCGTCCGTGCCGATCTGAAACAAAAGGACCGCCGCAATAGCGCAGGCCACCAGCAGCCAGTAGGGGAACTCCTTTTGGGCAGTGACTTTGGAAGAGGAAATGTCTTGCATATTGCCGCCCTGGGCTTGTCATGCTCAGCCGCGCGCCGCACAGCCCTCAAGAGCAGCTTCAGACCCGCCGGGCCGGGGCTGGCCCGGCGGGTCCTGGATGCCTGTGGTGTTGATGTCAGTGATCGGCCTTGTAGTCGAAGAACCACTTCTTGTTGAGAGCGTCCAGCGTGCCGTCCGCCTTCATGCTCGCAATGGCTGCGTTGAAGGGGGCAACCAGATCCGAGCCCTTGGGAAAGATGAACCCGAATTCTTCTGTGCCCATCGGGTCGCCGATCAGTTTGAAGGTGCCGGGATTGGCATTCACATAGCCCTGGCCGCCGGTGCTGTCGGTCAGCACCAGATCCACATCGCCAGTCTTCAGCGCCTGGACGGCGGCCCCGAATGTCTCGAACAGCCGGATGCGCGGATTGTTCTCATCCCCATCGAGCACTTCATAGACCGTGACATAAAACGGGGTTGTGCCGGGCTGGGCGCCGGCTAGAAAATCCGAATTGGCTGCAAAGCCCTCCGGTCCGGTGAAACGGTCTTCGTCCTCACGCACCAGCATGAACATTTCAGAGCGCATATAGGGATCGGAAAACGCGACCTGCTGGGCCCGGTCCTCGCGAATGGTGATGCCATTGATGGCGACATCATATTCACCGGCTGAAATGGCCGGGATCATCGCGTCCCAGCTCACATTTTCATAGGTCACCTTCATGTTCAGCCGTTTGGCCATTTCCGCAAGCGCATCATATTCCCAACCGGCAGGTTTGCCGGTTTCCGGATCAACGAATTGCAGCGGCGGATAGGTGTTTTCAGAGGCGATTACCACGTCACGTCCGCCCAGATCCGGCAGTTCCGTGGCCGAGGCGGTGCTTTGGGCAGCCAGGGCGGTGGAAAGGGCAAGGCCAAGGGATAGAAGGACACGTTTCATGGGAAGCTCCTGAACAAATCGTGCCGGGATCTTACAGAGATCGGGCAGCCCGGAAAAGACCTTGGAGCGCAGTTCGGCCCCAGGCTGGACCCGCCGCGGCCAGCGGTGGGGGACACGGGGCGGGAAAGCGCCCTGGCGCAAGGGAAACCCGCAGCGGATCTGAAGGGGCTTTCTGCGCCGCTGGCAGCGTTGAAAAGGCCTGCTCACGCAGAAAAGTCAAAAACACCTGTTAAATCTATTGACCCGCCACGCACAGAAACGGACTGTGCCCTCCATAACAACAATAAGGATCCTTCATGTCCAATTTGATCAAAGGCGATTTTCCGGTCTCTCCCCGGCGGGTCCGGCTCGCGCCCTCTCACCCTCTTGAAGTCTTCACGGATTCCCGTGAGGCGGTCGCCCGGCTGATCGAGATCTTCGAAGCCAACACCGCCTTTTTGCGGACCCATTTCAAGGCCCTTCTGGACGGGCAGGAGATCGAGGAGAGGGTGCGGGCCTATTATCCGCAAGTGCGCATCGTCACCGACAGCCATGTGCGCCTCGACAGCCGCCTGTCCTATGGCTTTGTTTCCGGCCCGGGCACCCACGCATCCACCATTACGCGGCCGGATCTGTTCCGGCACTATCTGGAAACCCAGCTCTCACTGTTGATGAAAAACCATGATGTGCCGATCCTGGTGGGCGACAGCGACATGCCGATCCCGCTGCATTTCGCCTTTTACGACGGAACCCATGTGGAAGGCGGGGCGGCAGCGGCCAATCTGGACCAGCCCCTGGCGGATATCTTTGATCTGCCGGACCTGACCGTGATGGACGATTCCATTGCCAACGGCACCTATGAGCCGGCGGACGGCATCATGCCGCTGGCCTCTTTCACGGCGCCGCGGGTCGACTATTCCCTGCACCGGCTGCAGCACTACACGGCAACGGCGGCAGAGCATTTTCAGAACTATGTGCTCTTCACCAACTATCAGTTCTATATCGACGAATTCTGCCGCATGTCCCAGGAGCAGCTGGCCGATCCGGACAGCGGCTATGAGGCATTTGTCGGGCCGGGCAACCTGATCACGCTGGCGGGCGAGCAGGAACCCTGCTGTGGCACAGCGCCGCTGAAACTGCCCCAGATGCCCGCTTATCACCTGAAACGGGCCGACGGCAGCGGCATCACCATGGTCAATATCGGCGTCGGGCCCTCCAACGCCAAGACGATTACCGATCATATCGCGGTCCTGCGGCCCCATGTCTGGCTGATGCTTGGCCATTGCGCGGGACTTCGCAACAGCCAGACCTTGGGCGACTATGTGCTGGCCCATGGCTATGTGCGCGATGACAATGTGCTCAATCAGGACCTGCCGGTCTGGGTGCCGATCCCGCCCCTGGCGGAGGTGCAGGTGGCGCTGGAAGATGCGGTCGCCGAAGTCACCGGCATTGACGGCTATGAGCTGAAACGGCTGATGCGCACCGGCACAGTTGTTTCCCTTGACAACCGGAACTGGGAACTCTGGGACCAGCCGGAACTGGTGAAGCGGTTTTCCCAGTCACGGGCCATTGCCCTGGATATGGAATCGGCCACGATTGCCGCCAACGGGTTCCGCTTCAGGGTGCCCTATGGCACGCTGCTGTGCATTTCCGACAAGCCGCTCCATGGGGAGCTGAAACTTCCCGGCATGGCCACCGATTTTTATAAGCGCCAGGTGGCCCAGCATCTTGAGATCGGCATCCGTGCGGTGGAGAAGATGCGCACCATGACCGCCGAGCGCCTTCATTCGCGAAAATTGCGCAGCTTTGCCGAAACCGCCTTCCAATAGGCGGATCATCGGTTCGGAAGCGCCTCAGGAGCATGCCCGGTCCCGTGTGGAAAACGGACATGCTCACCCCATGCGGGGGGAAAGTCCTGGCCCAGGCCCGGTCTGTTGTCCTGCTGAAAGGGCGCTAACCCTTTCACAGACATGACAAAAACTTAATTTTTCAGCGGCCGGTGAGTCTCGGCATTGCCACATTTCATCCTTAATTGAATCAGCACCCAATGGGGCGGTTCTGCCTGCCTTAGGGTGGTTAAATCCCCGTGTGGTTTCCTTCTGATAGTTCCAAACATACCCGCCATACACATCTCTAGAACCAAGAATTTTACGTTATAACATAACGTAATTCTTCGAATTCGGACATATCCCGTGCTGGATCGAGATCCCTTTCTTTCTTCCCTTATGGCAAGGACGGTGTTGCACCGTCTGGCTGGCGTGGGGCTGCTTCTTGTGCTCCTGTGGCTCTGCATCGCGTGGGCGGTGGCGCTGCCATGATCCGTCTGGCCCGTTCCCAAGAAACGGCCTCTCAAGAGGCCCCGGCCGCACGCGGCCCCATCCGGCTAACCAACGTGACCGTTGCCTATGACCGGCACCCGGCGGTGCATCATGTGTCCGGGCTGTTCGAGCCGGGCAGTCTGACTGCCGTGACCGGGCCGAATGGCGCGGGGAAATCAACCCTCCTGAAAACCCTGATGGGGGAGCTGCGCCCGGCCGAAGGCAGTGTGGATCTTGGTGGGCTGAAAAAACAGGATCTTGGCTACCTGCCTCAGGCCGCTGAAACCGAACGGCATTTTCCCTTGAGCATCGCCGACACGGTGATGATGGGCGCCTGGCGGATAACCGGTGCTTTTGGCGGCGTGACACGCGAACTTGCGGACAGGGCCCGCGCAGCCTTGTCGGCAGTCGGTCTGGAGGGCATGGAACGGCGGGCCATCGGTGCCTTGTCGGCCGGGCAGTTCCAGCGGGTCCTGTTCGCCCGTCTGTTGCTTCAGGATGCGCAGGTCATTGTTCTGGATGAGCCGTTCACGGCCATCGATGCGCGCACCACCCGCGATCTTCTGGAGATCGTGCTTCGCTGGCACGGGGAAGGGCGCACGCTGATTGCCGTTCTTCACGACTTCGAGCAAGTGCGTGCCCATTTCCCGCAAAGCGTGCTTCTGGCCCGGGAACTGATCGCCTGGGGCCCGACGGAAACGGCCCTGGCCCCGGAAAACCTGCTGAAGGCCCGGGCCATGGCCGAAGCCTGGGACGAAACGGCGGATATGTGCACTCAGGCCGGAGGGCTTGGCGCATGACCTTCTATGACAGCATGATCGCCCCCTTTGCCGAGTATGGGTTCATGCGCAGGGCGCTTGTTGCCTCCGTTGCGCTGGGGCTCGGCTCCGGGCCGGTGGGGGTGATCTTGATGCTGCGGCGCATGAGCCTCATCGGAGATGCCATGAGCCACGCCATTTTGCCCGGGGCCGCCATCGGTTTTCTGATTGCCGGGTCCCTGTCGATGCTGGCCATGGGCCTTGGCGGGCTCGTGGCCGGGCTCAGCGTGGCGCTTCTGTCCGGATTTGTCACCCGGACAACATCCTTGAAGGAAGATGCCAGTTTTGCCAGCTTCTACCTGACCTCCCTGGCGCTCGGTGTGCTGATCGTCTCCTTGCGCGGGTCGAATATCGACCTGCTGCATGTTCTGTTCGGAACAATTCTGGCGATTGATGCCAAGGCGATCTACCTGGTGGGCGGCATCACGTCCTTCACGCTGGTGATGCTGGCCATTGTCTACCGTCCGCTTGTCGCCGAATGTTTCGACCCGGGCTTTTTGCGGGCCGTTGGCGGCCTCGGGCCAGCCTATCATCTCCTGTTCCTGTTTCTTGTGGTGGTCAATCTTGTCGCCGGATTTCAGGCCCTGGGTACGCTCATGGCGGTTGGCATGATGATGCTGCCGGCCGCGATTGCCCAGCTCTGGGCCCGCACGCTTCCCGGCATGTTTGCCATTGCCAGCACCAGTGCGGCCGTGTCCGGGCTCATCGGGCTGCTGGTTTCCTACCATTTCCAGTTCGCTTCCGGGCCGGCGATCATCCTGACCGCCAGCCTGCTTTATGGCGCCTCGCTCCTTGCTGGTCCTTCCGGCATGGTGAGGCGTCTTCTCAACCGTCCGCACCTTGCGGGCTGACCAGTTGGAGACAACGAAATGAAAAAGTCTTTTGTTACGCTTGCGGGGGCGGCAGCGCTCAGCGTCGCCATGATGGCGTCCGCTTCGGCCAAAACCATGGATGTGGTCGCAAGTTTCACCGTGCTGGCCGATGTGGTGCAGAATGTGGGCGGCGATCACGTGAACGTCAAAAGCCTTGTTCCGGCCAATGGCGATCCTCACGACTATGAACCGTCCCCGACAGATGCCATGGCCGTAAAAAACGCGGCCGTGACCTTTCTGAGCGGGGAGGGGCTTGAGACCTGGTTCGAGCGCCTCGCCAAAGCCGCAGACAGTTCCAAGGCGCCGGTCATCGTGTCCAAGGGCATCAAGACCCACAAGATGGATGAGGATGGCAAGACGGTAACCGATCCCCATGTGTGGAACAGTGTGACCAATGTGCTGGTCTGGGTCGACAATATCGAAAACGCCCTGCTGGAGGCCGATCCGGCCGACGCCAAAGACATCAAGGCGAGCGCTGCGGCCTACCGGGCACGGCTGATGAAGCTGGATGACGATATCAAGGCCAAGATCGATGCGGTTCCCAAGGACAAGCGCAAGGTGCTCACCAGCCATGACGCCTTCGGCTATTACGGCGAAGAATATGGGGTGACCTTCATTGCACCTCTGGGCGTCTCAACGGAAACGGAAGCCTCTGCTGCCGACATCGCCAAGCTGATCGACCAGATCAAGGCGGATGGGGTGAAGGTTTATTTCTTTGAAAACTCCAACGATGCGCGTCTCGTGACACAGATTGCAAATGCGACCGGGGCCGAGGCGGGCGGTGAACTTTATCCCGAAGCCTTGTCCAGCAAGGACGGACCTGCCTCCAGCTACATCAAGTTGATGAATTACAACACGGATCAGATCGTCGCGGCGATCTCCAGATAAGGAGCCGGAAGGTGCTGCGCGAAACCGGAGACCGGTTTTGTCTCAGGACTGAGGAGCAGGCGGCTGCGTGAGAGCACGTCAGCCCCATGCCTTCATGCGGGATCACTCTAGGCCCGGTCCGCTTTGGCGGGCCGGGTCTGTCCGTCTGGAGCAAAATCGTTTGATTGCATTTATGTCTTGCTTGGAAAACTCTGACTTCAGGCAGCGGCAGGCAAATGCGATCAAAGGCGATTATACCAATCACACATGATAGAGACCCATCTGACCGGTTTTGGAGGTCTTTCGGCGAGGCGCAGATCGCAGCGCGATACCGGTATCGGGCAAGATCTGCAACAAAGTCCGAAGGGGCTCCAAAACCGGCCTTTGGTGGCGTTTTCCAACCTGCCGGACAGCGTTGCGCTGCTTGAACGGCCAACCAGGCCGCCCTGCACACCGCGCCTTGCCTGCAAATTGGAAAAAGCCATCAGATAGGTCTCTATCAAGTGTGATTGGTATTACCATTCGTTTTGGAACCTCTCGCCCCCAGCACATCCGCTTTTCCTCTGTACAGCAGCAGGGGCGGGCCGGCACATGTGGTGACATCTGCCGTACCCGGTGCGGCGGACAGGAGCCCGGCTCTCCGCAGAGCTGCGGTCGGGGCGGCAAAGGAGGAAACGACGCATCTGGCCTTAGTGCCCAGACCCAACCAGGTCCAAAAACAAACCAGGCCCATCAAAAACCAGGCTCAGCAACAAAAAAAGCGCGGCCGGGGCCGCGCCTTGCGTGTGTCGGATCGATGGGGCTTGTGCTTATTCTGCTTCGTCTGCCGGAGCTGCGTTGAGCAGACCGTACCGTTCTTCGCCAATCTTCTCCAGGAGATCCAGCTGGGTTTCCAGGAAGTCGATATGGCCTTCTTCGTCCTTCAGCAGGGACTCAAAAAGGGCCATGGAGACATAGTCTTCCTCTTCCCGGCAAATTTCGCGTGACTTCTTGTAGGATGTGCGTGCGTCATATTCTCCGGCAAGATCCGATTCCAGAACTTCCTTTACATTCTGGCCGATCCGCAGCGGGGCGACCTTCTGCATGTTCGGGTGACCTTCAAGAAAAATGATCCGGTCGGTGATCTTGTCCGCGTGGTGCATTTCCTCGATGGACTCTTCACGCTCTTTCTTCGCCAGACGCGCAAAGCCCCAATCGTTCAATAGCCGGTAGTGAAGCCAGTACTGATTGATCGCGCCGAGCTCCAGGAACAGGGCTTCATTCAAGCGCTCGATAACTTTGTCATTCCCTTTCATGGCAACCTCTCTTTGAGCCTCTCTTGCCCTAGTGTGGTGAATTTGAAATACACCTCATTCCAGCAGTCACTGCCGGAGCGTATTTCAAATTCGAAACCACAAAAGAAACATAAACTTGCTAGTCACTTTCTTGACTCTGAAATGCGTTCGGAGCGTGCCGGGAAATGTGACGAACTTCAGAGCCATGTCACTAGTTTAGAATTATTCTAGACGTCATTGTTTTAGAATCATTCCATACTACCTGTCCAGCCTTCATTGATGAAGTTACGAAGTTTTTTGCAATCGGCGGGGCGGGCGCAGAGCAATATGAAGGGTCTTGCAAGCGCATTTGCAAGCATACGGAGGCGGGAGCGCCGCTTATGACAGAAGTGTAATCGAAAAGGGCGCGGTTCAGGTCAGAACCGCGCCCGCAGAGGGGACATAAGGGGCGAGCGCTGTCCCCGTCTGGCGTTTCCCGCAGTGGTCAGGACTTGGGCAGAATAACCGTGTCGATCACGTGGATCACGCCATTGGACGTTTCGATATCGGCCGTAATCACCTTGGCGTTATCGACCTTCACGCCGTCGGTGGCATCAACTGCAATTTCACCGCCCTGGACGGAAGCCACGTCAGCCTTCTTTCCGGCAATATCGCTCGACATCACTTTGCCCGGCACCACGTGATAGGTGAGGATCGCGACGAGCTGATCCTTGTTCTCCGGTTTCAGCAAGTTTTCAACCGTACCATCGGGCAGTTTCGCGAAAGCTTCATCGGTCGGCGCAAACACCGTGAACGGGCCGTCGCCCTTCAGAGTGTCGACCAGTCCGGCGGCCTGAACCGCGGCAACAAGTGTGTTGAACGATCCGGCACCAACAGCCGTGTCGACAATGTCTTTTTCACCAGCTTTGGCGGCAGATAGCGGTAAAATCAGAAGAAGGGCGAATAAGAAGGACTTGATTAGTTGCATGGTTCACTCCCAACTCAGTCACAGGCAAAGGGTTTCGATGGCTCGGAAAAGATCTCTTCCAAGCAGTGTAAATAGTTTAACGATTGGCCTGTGCTGGAAAGCTTACGCAGGGTGCTGAAGGCTGGATGAGGAAAAAGTAAACGTCCATTTACTCTGTCGGGTAGCTGATCTGGAGAGACCGTTTTTGCGTGGCGGCTGCTCTGTTTGGAAATTTGACGAAGTGCATGGAGCCTGTACCATGCGGCCAGGCACTGCCCTGACCAGCGGGACCCTGTTTGAGGGGACGGCACCGACCGGCCCGTATCAAGACCCGCAGATGACCAAAAAGGGATGCCATGACGTCCAGACACACATCCCCGCTTCGGCTTGGCCGGATCGCGGCGACCCTTCCCGTATCAGATATCCAGAAGGCTGCCAGCCTTTACAAGGACCTCTTTGGTCTGGAAAAAACATTTGCAAACGGTGATCCGGTCGGTTTCATGATCTTGAAGAAGGACGAAGCGGAGCTTCATCTGTCTCTTCAAAAAGCGCACAAGGCGGCCAGCTTCAATGTGGCGCATATGCTGGTGGCTGATGCTGAGGTTGCCTATGACAGATGCCAGAACAAGGGCCTGCGCATTCTCAAACGGCTTCAAGACAAGGACTATGGTCTTCGCGCCTTTGTCTTTGCCGATCCGGATGGAAACCGGATCGATGTCGGGGAGATCCTCTGACGCTATGGCGAGGCCCCCTGTGCGCCGGATCTGCGTCACTCAAGCGCTGCGGCAAGCACCTTTCGCATTACCGTCGGCAGGGCTTCCTCGTGCAGATCTTTGGCCGGGGCCCACCAGGCCCCGGGCACATTGCCAAGCGCGGCAGACGCGGCGTTCGTCCGATAGACCCGGAGCTTCAGGTGAAAATGGGTGAAGGTATGCGTTACCTCTGTGGTCATTTCCTGCCAGTTGGCGTCAAAGGGAGCCGCTTCAACGGCCGTTGAGCTGTCAAAATCTGCCGACCAGCTGCTGCCGGGCACTTCCGTCATGCCTCCTAGCAGCCCCTTGGGCGGGCGGCGGCGCAACAGCACCGCGCCGCTGGAGCGTTCCAGGGCGACAAAGGCGGCTCCGAAGCGGGTTGGCTTTTGCTTCTTTGGTGCCTTTCGGGGCAAGGTTTCGGCGAGAGGCGCGTTCTGGACCGCGCAGGCGCTCATCCAGGGGCACAGGCCGCAGGCCGGGCGTCTGGGGGTGCAGATGGTTGCCCCCAGATCCATCACCGCCTGTGCGAAGTCTCCGGGCCGGTCCGGCGGTGTGAGGATCGCCATGGCCGCCTTGATCTGGGGCTTGGCATCGGGAAGCGGGATGTCGATCTGCTTCAGCCGCGCCAGCACCCGCTCTACATTGCCGTCGACAACGGCCGCGTGACGGTCAAAGGCAATGGCAGCGATGGCGGCGGCCGTGTAGGGGCCGATGCCGGGCAGTTTCAGCAGCTCCGCCTCCGTATCGGGAAAACGGCCGTCATAATCCGCTGCTATCGTGTCGGCACATTTTTTAAGATTCCGGGCGCGGGAGTAATAACCAAGACCTGCCCAGGCCTTCATGACATCTTCTTCGCTGGCTGACGCCAGAGCAGACACGGTTGGCCAGGTCATAGTGAACTTGTGGAAATAGTCTTTCACCGCCGCGACAGTTGTCTGCTGCAGCATGACTTCGGACAGCCACACCCGGTAAGGATCGGAAACCTCGCCGAGCTTTTTGTCCTCCGGCGCAACCCGCCAGGGAAGACGCCGGGCATGACTATCATACCAGTCCAGAAGGGACCGGCTCAGCAAAGCACTGGACAGGAGGTCGGGCATGTACTCTTCAAATTTCTTGCACAAGCAGGCTTGGAAAGCCTGGGGACAACTTGAGCTGGGCGGGTAGGCTGAGGCGGATCAATAAAGTATTCGTCCTTTTTTCGACTTATTTTATTGGGACACAACATACCTGCTCCCGTGAAAGGGGCCTTACCGTGGTCCGGGCAGACCGGAGAAGGAAGTAGGTCATTGGCGTGACAAAGGCAAATGCGCAGATACCGCCGAAAGAGGCGAAACTGCTTGCCGATCTTGTCGGTAAGGCAATGACGCCTGTGTGCCGCAAGCGCGGATTTGCTTCTGTCGACATTATTGCAGCCTGGGCCGATATTGTCGGCGACCGCTATGGCGGCTGGGTCCAGCCTGACCGGTTGATCTGGCCCCGCCAGCCGGAGTTGAGTGATCCGGAGGCACCACCGCAGCCTGCCACACTTGTTGTGCATACAGATGGTGCTACGGCAATGATGCTGTCCCATGACAGCGCCCAGCTGATTGAACGGATAAACATGTTTTATGGCTGGGCAGCTGTTGGCCGGATCAAGATCCTGCAACGGCCGGTCCTTGCCAAACGGCCACAGCCGCGCAAGGCCCTGCGCGCCCTGACCGTAACTGAAGAAGAGAAACTGGAAAAAAGCCTGGAAGGCCTGGAAAACGGGCGGCTGCGTGAGGCTTTGAAAAAACTCGGTGCACAGGTTATTGCCCGCAATGCCAGCCAGCTGGCCTGAGATCCGGCGGCGGCCGGGCATCTCGTAACACTTTCGTGAAACTGGCCTTTTCTTTGTCCTCTCTCATGCCACAATTGACAGTCCTTGTTGACGCCGACGGCCCGAAGGGGCAAATGAAGCAACGAACCGGCATTTAAGAAGGGTTGGCCCAGACCAGCCGTCCCGGACATACCGGTGCTCAAGACAATAGTGACAGGACATCTCCCGTGACCCAGACCCGCAGACAGTTTCTAAAGACCACGGCCCTGGCAACCGCAGCTCTCGGCCTTGCCGGCGGCGTTCCGGCCTTGGCGCAAACCGTCAACGAAGAAGAGCTGCTGAAACCCGGCCCTCTTGGCGACAAGATCATGGGTCAGGAAGATGCGCCGGTCACGATTGTCGAATATGCGTCCATGACCTGTGGGCATTGTGCACATTTCCACAAAGAGACCTGGAAGCCTTTGAAGGAAGAATACATCGACACGGGCAAGGTGCGCTTCATTTTCCGCGAGTTTCCGCTCGATCCGGTGGCTGCTGCCGCCTTCATGCTGGCCCGGTGTTCTGAGCCCAGCAAATATTTCGGCATTGTGGATACAATGTTTGAAAACCAGCGGACCTGGGCGTTCACAGACAATCCTTACCAATCCTTGCTCGACTTTTCCAAGCAGATCGGATTTACACAAGACTCGTTTGAGAAATGCTTGACGGACCAGGGCTTGCTGGACGCAATCAATGCGGTGCGGGACCGGGCGTCGAACGAATTTGGTGTGGATTCAACGCCGACATTTTTCATCAACGGCGAGAAGCACTCAGGGGCAATGTCGATTGAAGAAATGGGAAAACTCATCGACGAACAGCTTTAACCCGGCGCTGGCAGCGCCGGACGCTCCAAGCTGTTCCGGCCCTGACGGGGCCGGGTCGGCTCTTGCCCGCATTTGGGGGACGCGCCGGTGAGGTTCTCCAAACTCCGCATTGTGGGCTTTAAATCCTTTGTCGAGCCGATGGAATTCATCATCGGCAACGGCCTGACCGGTGTGGTCGGGCCCAATGGCTGCGGCAAATCCAATCTCGTTGAAGCCCTGCGCTGGGTGATGGGCGAGAATTCCTACAAAAATATGCGCGCCTCGGGCATGGACGATGTAATCTTCTCCGGAAGCCTCAATCGTCCGGCCCGCAACACGGCGGAAGTCACGCTGTTCCTGGAAAATCAGGACCGGACGGCCCCGGCGGCCTTCAATGATGCCGATCTTCTGGAAGTCAGCCGCCGGATCGAGCGGGAGCAGGGCTCCAACTACAAGATCAATGCCAAGGATGTGCGTGCCCGGGACGTGCAGCTTCTGTTCGCCGATGCCTCCACCGGCGCGCGCTCGCCCGCCATGGTGCGCCAGGGCCAGATCGGCGAGCTGATTGCCGCAAAGCCAACCTCCCGCCGCCAGATCCTGGAAGAGGCGGCCGGCATTTCAGGACTGCATTCGCGCCGCCACGAAGCGGAAATCCGCTTAAGGGCCGCCGAGCAGAACCTGGAGCGGCTGGAAGATGTTCTGGTCCAGATCGATGGCCAGCTGGACAGTTTGCGCCGCCAGTCCCGCCAGGCTTCACGCTACCGAAATCTGTCGTCTGAAATCCGGGGTGCAGAAGCCTCCATCCTCTATATCCGGTGGACGGAAGCCCGCGATGCGCTGGCGTCGGCCGAGACCCAGTTTGCGGAGGCCCAAAAACAGGTAAACGAGGCGACGGCGCTTCAGGCCGAAAGTGCCCGGGTGCAGGCCATTGCCGCCCATAAATTGCCGGAACTGCGCGATGAGGCGGCCAAGGCGGGTGCAGCCCTGCAGCGCCTCGTGATTGCCCGCAACGAACTGGACGCCGAAGAGCGGCGCGTCAAGGAACGCTTGCAGGATCTGGAACGCCGCTTGGTGCAGCTGTCCGAAGACATCCGGCGCGAACAGTCCATGGTCTCTGAAAATGACGAGGTTCTGGAGCGTCTGGCGGAGGAGCGGGCCGAGCTTCTGGAAGAAAACGAAATGGTGCAGGAGCGCACCGGATCCGCCCGGGAGAAGGCTTTGGAGGCTGAAGAGGCGGTACGGGATCTTGAGGCCAGACTGTCGGACCTGACAGCGGCCGAGGCCCGGGCCAGTGCCGAGCGGCGCCAGCTGGAACGCTCTGTCGCCGAAAGCCGCCAGCGTGCCGACCGGCTGGTGGCCCAGGCGCGCGACGCGCAGCAGGCGCTGGACGCGTTGAACCGGCAAATGGCCGAAGTGGACGGTGTGTCTGAAAACCGCGAGGCGCTGGAGTTGGCCGAAGAGACGCTGGTGGAGGCCGAGACCGCAGTTGAGGATGCCGAAGCGGCGACCCGGCAAGCCCGCGAGCAGGAACAGGCGGCCCGCGGGCCGCTGGGGGATGCACGCCAGACCCTGCAGGGCCTTGAGACCGAAGCGCGCACACTGGATCAGGTGTTGAATGCCCTGTCCGACCGGGATCACACACCGGTTGTTGAAAAAATCCAGGTGGAGCAGGGGCTGGAAACCGCCCTTGGGGCTGCTCTCGGGGAAGATCTTGATGCCTCTCTGGAAGAGGCGGCTGCGGTCAAATGGGGACCGGCACTGTCCCCGAGCGGGGACCCGGAGCTGCCATCCGGTGTGCGGCCGCTGTCGGAATTTGTGATCGCGCCTGCCGAACTGGAGCGGCGTCTGCGGCAGATCGGTGTGGTCAGTCAATCTGAGGGGCAAAGCCTGCGCACTGCCCTGAAGCCGGGTCAGCGGCTGGTCTCCCGGGAAGGAGACCTGTGGCGCTGGGACGGATTTGTGGTGGCAGCCAATGCGCCGACCCCGGCTGCGCAAAGGCTCGCCCAGAAAAACCGTCTGGCGGAGCTGGCCGGAGAGATAGACACGGCCCGCAGGGCCGTTGAAGGCTGCCAGGAGCAGTTGGAAACCTCCGCAGCCCGGGTCCGTCAGTGCGTGGAGCTGGAACAGATTGCCAGGGGCAAGGTGCGCGATGGCCAGCGCCGGGCAGCAGCGGCCCGGGAGGCGCTGGTTGCAGCGGAGCGGGCCGTCTCTGAACTGGCCGCTCGAAAGGCCGGGGCGCAGGAGCGGGCCGAGCGCCTGGGAGAAGAGGCGGGCCTTGCCCGCGAGCAGGTGGCCGAGGCGCAGGAGCAGCTGGAAGACGCGCCTGAAAGCGCCAATTACCAGGAGCAGATCGAGGCGCTGCAGGCCGATGTCAGCGCCGCCCGCAGCGCGCTGGCCGAAGCCAGGGCCGTCGCGGAAGGCTTGGCCCGGGAACAGCAGATGCGCGACCGGCGCCTGGACGCCATTGCCCGCGAATATGACGGCTGGAAAACCCGCGCGGCCAACGCAGCTCAGCAGATCTCCGTTCTAAGTGAACGGCGCGAAGAGGCGGAAGAAGAACGGGCAGAGCTGATCGAGGCACCGGAAGACATCGAGATCAAGCGCCGGGATCTGTTTTCCGCCATTTCCAAGGCCGAAGACGACAAGAAGGCCAGGGACGACCGGCTGCAGCAGGCCGAACTGGACCAGGCCGATGTGGACCGGGCGGCCAAGGCCGCCATGGAAGCCATGGCCGGGGCCCGTGAACAGAAGATCCGCTCCGAAGAACGGCTGGAAGCGGCCCGGGAGCGCAAGGGCAACCTGGAGCGCCGCATCGATGAGGATCTGGAGGTTTCTGTAGCGGCACTGCCCGAGATTGCCGGGCTGAAAGAAGGCGCGCCGCTGCCCGATCCGGAAGCCATGGAGCGCAAGCTGGACCGGCTGAAGGCCGAGCGTGAGCGCCTTGGCGGCGTCAACCTGCGCGCCGAAGAGGAATTGCAGGAAATTGACGAGCAGAAGACCACGCTGACCTCGGAACGGGATGACCTGATCGAGGCGATCCGGCGTCTGCGCACCGGCATTTCCAATCTCAACCGGGAGGCCCGCGAACGTCTTCTGGCCTCCTTTGAAGTGGTCAATGGCCATTTCCAGCGTTTGTTCACGCATTTGTTCGGTGGGGGCACGGCGGAGCTGCAACTGGTGGATTCGGATGATCCACTGGATGCGGGCCTGGAGATCATCGCGCGGCCTCCGGGCAAAAAGCCGCAGACCATGACACTCCTGTCCGGCGGGGAGCAGGCCCTGACGGCCATGTCGCTGATTTTCGCTGTTTTCCTGACCAATCCGGCGCCGATCTGCGTTCTCGATGAGGTGGACGCGCCGCTGGATGATGCCAATGTGGAGCGCTATTGCGACCTGCTCGATGAAATGGCCTCCAGCACCGAAACCCGGTTCGTCGTGATCACCCACAACCCGATCACCATGGCGCGTATGAACCGGCTCTTCGGGGTGACGATGGCCGAGCGCGGCGTTTCCCAGCTGGTTTCCGTGGACCTTGAGACCGCCGAGCGATTCCGGGAGACCGGCTGACCGGACCCTTCTGGGACCGTCCCTTGCGGAAGTGGTGTACAACTTAGGTCTGGTAAATTTCGTGAGAAATAAAAAAGTTCAATATTTTCAATTAGATAATTCTTAATCCAGGCTTCTTGACACGGCCTGAGGCGCCGACTATGGTGCGCGCGGCTTACGGGGCACTCCTGTTGTTTGATCTGACATGTCGGAGCACTGGGGACTGGGGAACATGTCTTCGGGAAACGGCGAAAATCACGATCGGAACGGCGATGTTTCGAAAGCGGGTCTGTCGGAGCGGCGGGCTCAATTGAACCGGAAGCTGGACGACCAGCGTGCGGCCGATGAAAAGGCAGTGCGCAAGTCTGAGAGCAATTCCTCCGGATATGCGCAGGCGATGAAACTGTCTTCGGAGTTCATCGCAGGTGTCCTGGTGGGGGCCGGGATTGGTTGGGTAGCCGACCAGTGGCTGGGAACGACGCCGATAGGCCTGATCATTTTCCTGCTGCTGGGCTTTGCGGCCGGTGTCCTGAATGTCTTGCGCTCGGCCGGGGTGGTCGAACAGCCGCAGGTCGGGATGCCCCGCGACAAGGACGCTCGGAACGACGAACCGGACTAAGATTGTGCCGCGCCCCAGGGCGCACATGTTGTGAACGAGCGAAGAAGGCTGGCCGGTGGCGAACGATCCGATCCATCAGTTCCAAATCCACACACTTTTCCCGATTGAAGTCGGTGGAGTGGATTTCTCATTTACCAATTCTTCGCTGTTCATGGTCCTGACCGTGGCAGCGACCTCCGCGTTCCTGATTTTCTCGACCAGTGGCCGTGGCCTTGTGCCGAGCCGGGTGCAGTCCGTATCGGAGATGCTTTACGAGTTCATTGCCGGAACCTTGAGAGACGCGACAGGGTCGGACGGGATGCGCTTTTTCCCGCTTGTCTTCTCCCTGTTCATGTTTGTGCTTGTCGCCAACCTTTTCGGGATGTTCCCTTACTTTTTCACTGTCACCAGCCACATCATTGTCACGTTCGCGCTGGCGATGCTGGTGATTTTGACCGTCATTATTTACGGCTTCATGCGGAACGGCATGAGCTTCCTGAAGCTCTTCGTGCCAAGCGGCGTGCCCGGTGCCCTGATACCGCTGGTGACCATGATCGAGGTGATCTCGTTCCTGTCCCGCCCGATCAGCCTCTCGGTACGTCTGTTCGCCAACATGCTGGCCGGTCACATCACTCTCAAGGTCTTTTCAGGCTTTGTCGTCAGTCTCGGCGCCATGGGGGCGGTCGGCATTTTCGGTGCCGTTCTGCCGCTGGCCATGACGGTTGCCCTGACGGCGCTGGAATTCCTGGTCGCTTTCCTGCAGGCATACGTCTTTGCCGTTTTGACCTGCATGTATCTGAACGACGCCCTTCATCCTTCACATTAAGGGTCAACCCAATCACACGGCCTTAAGAGCCGTCTGTGAGCCATCTGCAACACATCTAGGAGCACGTGTCATGGAAGCAGAAGCAGCAAAATACATCGGTGCAGGTATCGCATGTCTCGGCATGGGCGGTGCAGGCATCGGCCTCGGCACCATCTTCGGCAACTACCTCGCTGGCGCTCTGCGCAACCCGTCCGCAGCTGATGGCCAGTTCGGCCGCCTGATCTTCGGCTTCGCCGTGACCGAAGCTCTGGGTATCTTCTCCCTTCTGATCGCCTTCCTCATCCTGTTCGCGTAATCGCGCGGAAAGCAGCGACTTTAGATGCGACTCCGGTGGCGGCGCTTTCTAGCGCCGTCTGACCGGATCTAGGAGACTGGAAATGGCAGGCGATACCCATTCGACCAGCACAGGGATTACTGTGCCACCCGAAGAGCATGGTGTGGGTTTTCCCCCGTTCGATGCGGAAACCTTCGCGTCCCAGCTTCTGTGGCTTGCTATCACCTTTGGCGTTTTCTACTGGATCATGAAGAACGTGGCGATGCCGCGGATTGCCGGGATTCTGGAAGACCGAAAGGACCGCATTGCGGGGGATCTATCGGAGGCCAACCGCCTCAAGGAAGAGACCGATGCAGCCATTTCGGCCTATGAGCAGGCTCTGACTGAAGCCAGGAACAAGGCGCACAGCATTGCAAGCGATACCCGCGCCAAGTTGAAAGCCGACCACGGCGCGCGCCGCGAAAAAGCGGAAGCCGAGCTGGCTGAAAAGCTTCAGGCTGCCGAAACACAGATTGCCGGTATCAAAACAGAAGCGTTGTCCCAGATCGGTGATATTGCCGGAGAGACCACCACGGCGCTCGTTGAGCAGCTGATGGGCAAGGCTCCGACCAAGACCGACCTGACAAAAGCGCTGAAGTCGGCGATGAACTGAGGAGACCGTCATGGACGCAACATTTTGGGCCCTGATCGGTCTCATCCTCTTCTTCGCCCTGATCATCTATCTGAAGGTGCCAGGCAAGATCAGCGGTTCTCTGGACGACCGCGCTGACGCCATCCGCAAGGAATTGGAAGAAGCCCGCAAGCTGCGGGAAGAAGCCCAGTCGCTTCTGTCCGAATATCAGCGCAAGCGGCATGAGGCCGAGGGTGAAGCGGAGGCCATTATCGCGGAAGCGAATGCCGAGGCCGAGCGCCTGACGGCGGAAACCAACGCGGCGCTGGAAGACATGATCGCCCGCCGGACAAAGGCCGCGGAGGTGAAAATCGCTCAGGCAGAAACGCAGGCGATTGCAGAAGTGCGCGCCAAGGCTGCCGATGTGGCTGTTGCCGCCGCCGAAACCATCCTGACCGCAAAGGTCAAGGACAAGGTGGCCGACGATATTCTGGCCAAGAGCATCAGTCAGGTCAAAGACCGTCTGAACTGATCCGAGGTTTGATAACAGCTAAGAAAAAGCGGCCTTTCGGGGCCGCTTTTTTGTTGGGTCAGAAGATTTGCCAGGGCCAACAGGCAAACTGGGCCCGCTTGTGCGGGGCGGCGGTACACCCGCTTACCTAGGAGTATTTTGCGCTTATCCGGTTTCAATCTGCTTCGTTTTTTGCGCAGACACCCCTGATGTCTGTGGGGATTTTTCCAACCTCACCCAAAAAGACCCTATTGGATGGTTTTTGCAGGTTCGCCGGTAAGGAATGGCGCGCAGACCGGCCGGGAGGCCGGGCAAGCGGGAAGCATCGCCGGCGGGCCTGAAAAGCGACCGAAGGCCGTGACATAAGAGTGTTCCGCCGTGTTGCGCGTTCTGGACGATGCCTGTGCATCGCCCTGTGACCAAGCGCCTTGCTGAACGCTCTGGTGTCACGGGCAAATGGGCCGTAATCAACTGCGCTTGGTATGACGTTTTGCCGCGCCGGCAAGCCGTACCGGCCTGAAGCTCACGCGATGGTGGGGGGAGGGGCCAAGCAGATCAAGCGCCGACTGATGCTTGGGCACACCATAGCCCTTGTGCTGGGCGAAACCGTAGCCGGGCGTCAGATCGTCAAGGCGGACCAGCATCCGGTCCCGTGTCACCTTTGCGATAATCGAGGCAGCGGCGATGCACAGGCAGCGTCCATCCCCCTTGATCAGTGCCTGTCCCGCCTGTGTCAGCGCCGGGGGCACGTCCCGGCCATCGACCAGAACATAATCCGGCACTTTGGCAAGGCCGTTCACGGCCCGCATCATGGCGCCCAAAGTGGCTGCGCGGATGTTCTCCTGGTCGATCGTGGCCGGAGACGCGCTGGCGGTGCAGACAAAGGCGGTTGAGACGATCTGCTCAAACAGCTCTTCCCGTTTTGCTTCGGTCAGTTTTTTGGAATCGTTCAGCCCGTCCGGCACTTGGTCATAGTCCAGGATCACGGCGGCGGTCACCACCGGCCCGGCCCAGGGGCCGCGCCCGGCTTCATCCACGCCGCAGAGCTTGCCGTCAAAGGCAGCCGCATGGCTGCGCTCCAGGGCAATGTCCGGACTGTCGGGAAAGGAAAGGTCGAAAAGGTTCAGGCTGGAAGACATGGCGCCAGCCTGCCGCCCCTCAAAGCGTTGTGCAAGGCGGGAGTGTTAGAAGAGGTCAAGTTGCACACCGCCTTTTTGCGGCTGCACAAAGGCGTCCGTGTTCAGCTTCTTGCGGCGCAGGTTAAGTCCAAGCCGTTTGGCGGCGAGGGTGAAGCGTTTGGAAATCTGCTCCGCATAGGGACCGCGCCCGCGCATACGCTCGCCCCATTTCGCGTCATAATCCTTGCCGCCGCGCATGGAGCGGATGAGGTTCATCACATGGCGGTAGCGGTCGGGCCGCTCCCGCAGCAGCCAGTCCCGGAAGAGCTCAGAGACTTCCAGCGGCAGGCGCAACAGAATGAAACTGGCTTCACTGGCCCCATGGCTGGCGGCCGCCTCAAGAAGGTTTTCGATTTCGCAGTCGGTCAGGGCGGGAATGACAGGGGCCATCATCACCGAGGCCGGGATGCCCGCTTCCGACAGGGCCTTGATGGCCGCAAGCCGTTTATGCGGGGCGGACGCCCTTGGCTCCATGGCCCGGCAGAGTTTCTTGTCAAGGGTGGTGACCGAAAGCGCCACCTTGATCAGATTGCGCTCCGCCATTCTGGCAAGAATATCAATGTCCCGCGTGACCAGGGCGGACTTGGTGACAATGGCAACCGGATGCGAACAGGCTTCCAGAACTTCCAGAATCTCGCGCATCAGGGCGTAGCCACGCTCCACCGGCTGGTAAGGGTCGGTGTTGGTGCCGATAGCAATCACGCGGGGGACATAGCCGGGTTTCGACAGCTCCCGTTCCAGAAGCCCGGCGGCATTCGGTTTGGCGAACAGGCGAGTCTCGAAATCAAGTCCAGGCGACAGGCCCATAAAGGCATGGCTCGGTCGGGCGAAACAATAGATGCAGCCGTGCTCACAGCCGCGATAGGGATTGATCGACCGGTCAAAGGACAGGTCCGGAGACTCGTTGCGTGTGATGATCGTGCGCGCGCGTTCTTCCTGAACGTCGGTCTGGAGCGGTGGAAGTTCCTCGTCCAGATCCCAACCGTCGTCGAAACGTTCCCGCGCCAGCGGCTCGAACCTGCCGGAGGCGTTCAGGGCTGCGCCCCGGCCACGCCGCAGGTCTTGCGGAACCCGGTCAGAGCCAGGCGCCTCCACAGTTTCCGGCAGTTCAGACACCGGATCAAGGCGGGCTCCGTCCGGCAGACGGTCGGTATGAGGGGCAAGGGTCATGGGCGGAGATCACTCTGAAGCGAGAACATATCGGGAACATTAGCTCAAATTTAAAGCAATTCAAGCCCGGCATTTCGCAACTGGGGATTTTTCATGTAAAACACTGCCTCATGATAAGTGTCATAGTTCCGACAAAAAACTCAGAGACCGATCTGGTGCATGCGCTGTCGTCTCTGGTCACAGCGGCGGCTGAAGGGGTTGTCCGGGAAGTCATTGTTGTGGATGGCGGCTCAAGCGACGGGACCGAACGGGTCGCCGACGCCGCTGGCTGCGGCTGGGCGCAGGCTGTGGGCATGAGCCGGAGCGAGCGGCTGGCCTATGGGGCTTCCCTGGCCAAACGCGGTGACTGGCTCTTGTTTCTCCGCCCCGAAACCCTCCTGGAAAGCGGCTGGCACCATGAAGCCCAGGCGTTTATCGAAAGGGCCGGCAGGGCCCCGAACGGGGCGCGGACCGCAGCCAGCTTCCGCCTGCGCTACGAAACGTTTGGCATGGGCGCGCGGATCAGCGAATCGATGGCCGCCCTGCGTTCGCAGCTTCTTGGCATGCCTTATGGCAATCAGGGGCTTCTGATCTCCCGCCAGTTCTACAGCACTTTGGGCGGCCACCGGCCGTTGCGGGAGTTGGAGGATCTGGACATTGCCAAGCGCATCGGCCGCAACCGGATTGTTTTCCTAAGGGCTGCAGCGGTCACATCGGGTGTGTCTGCGGGTGGAAACAGTTTGGCCCAATTCCGCAAAGGCCTTGCGCGGTTCTGTGTCGGCACCTTGCGCATTCCTGCCAGCGTCGCGGTGCGGCTGCACGGCTGACACCGGTATTTGAAACGGCCTCCCTTCCTCCTCAAGATGAGGTTGTGAGCTGGCTGTTTTGAGCCGGGAACGCCCCGATATCCCCTTTGCAATCAAAGCAGTTGCGGAGGAGGGCCGAAGGCCTCTCCTGAAAGGGGGCGGGTAGCACAGAGCGTGTCAGGCATCCTGCAATTTGCCCCGTTTCAGATGCTCATCCAGCCGCGGCATGATTTCCACGAAATTGCACGGCATGTGCCGGTAGTCGAGCTGCCATTTCAAGATGCCGTCCCAGGCATCCTTGCAGGCTCCTGGAGAGCCGGGCAGCACAAAGATATAGGTCGCCCCCGCAACTCCGCCGGTTGCGCGGGACTGGATCGTTGAGGTGCCGATCTTGTCATAGGAGATCCGGTGGAACACTTCCGAAAAGCCGTCCATGCGCTTTTCAAACAGGGGCTCCATGGCTTCCGGTGTCACGTCCCGGCCGGTGAAGCCCGTCCCCCCTGTCGTGATGATCACGTCAACGGTCGGGGCACTGATCCAGGTCCGGGCGACGGCCCGGATCGCCTCCACATCATCTGTCACGATCTGCCGGTCTGCGAGCAGATGGCCGGCTCTTGCGAGCCGCTCTGACAGGGTCTTGCCGGATCGGTCCTCCTCCAGCGACCGGGTGTCGGAAACGGTCAGAACCGCAATGTTGAGCGGAATGAATGGACGGGTTTCATCGAGACGGGACATGGCTTCCTCCTGTGTCCAGAAGACATAGGCGAAACCGGCAGGCGGTTCCAGCCCCGTGGGGTTACCCCGTATTGGGATCTTTTTGAGAAATAAAATTACAAAAAATAGCAAGATTGAGACACTTGCAAAATGAATAGGTCAGTATTATTGACTTAAATATCACATCAAAATTGTCTGAGAGCCATTATGACAACCTGGGAAAGCCTTTACGCCAAGCGTGCAAGCCGCATGCGGGCATCCGAAATCCGTGAGCTTCTGAAACTGCTGGACCGGCCCGATGTGATTTCCTTTGCCGGGGGCATTCCCGATCCGGCCCTGTTCCCCGCCGAGGCCTTCCGGGCCGCCTATCAGGAGGTCCTGTCAGGGCCGGAAGCGGACACGGCGCTGCAATATGGCATCAGCGAAGGCAGCCTCAGGCTGCGCACCTGGATTGCCGGTCATATGAAAGAGCTGGGCGTTGACTGCGGGCCGGACAACATCATCATCACATCCGGTTCCCAGCAGGGGCTTGATTATATCGGCAAGCTGTTCCTGTCGGAAGGGGATACGGCCCTGCTGCAATGGCCGACCTATCTGGGCGCGCTTCAGGCTTTCAACGCCTACGAGCCGCAGTTCGACCGGCTTGACCCTCTGACCAATGAAAGCGCTGAGACGATCCGCGCCCGGGCGCAGGACAAGGGAGGCGCCGTCAAATTCGCGTATCTGTCGCCGGATTTTGCCAATCCGACAGGCCTGTCCCTGGACCTGGAAGAGCGCCAGCGACTTCTCACCCTGGCCGGTGAGCTGTCCTGCGCCATCATTGAAGACGCGCCGTATCAAAGCTTGCGCTATGACGGGGCGCCGGTCCCCGGCCTTCTGGCGCTTGACTGCGCGCAACAGGGCGGCATTGAAAACAGCCGGACGCTCTATTGCGGCAGCTTCTCAAAATCGCTCTCCCCGGGATTGCGCCTCGGCTGGATCTGCGCGGCGTCTGATGTGATTTCCCGTCTGGTTCTGATCAAGCAGGCGAGCGATCTGAACACGCCGGTTGTCAATCAGGAAGCCATGGCCCGGGTCGCCGAAACCGAATTTGACCGGCATTCGGCCCGTATCAACGCCACCTACAAAGCGCGGCGCGATGCCATGCTGGCCGCTTTGGAGCGGCATATGCCGGAGGGGACACGCTGGACCCGGCCGGAAGGGGGCATGTTCATCTGGGTCGAGCTGCCCGGAGGGCTGGATGCGGCAGATCTGCTGCACCAGTCGGTCGCCAGGGCGAAGGCCGCCTTTGTTCCGGGCAAGGCGTTTCACCCTGATGGCAGCGGAGCCAATACCTTTCGGTTGAGCTTTTCCTGCGCCAGTGCGGACAGGATCGAGGCGGGGATATCAAGATTGGGCGCGCTGATTGCCGAAACTGTCATGTCCAGGGTGTAATACACCGCGTAAGTCCGGTGATCACTCTCCTGAGCTATAATGGGGGCGCGCAGCAAACGCCCCAGGAGGCATGAAAGGAGAGTGGCCACTGGAATTTTGCTATGTATCAGCGCCGTCTCGACACCTCCTGCTTGCAGGACGGCCGGCCGGGCGGTCTGGCTCAGCGCACCGCTCCGGCCCGTTTGATCAACCGTTGCTCTCCAGAGGCCGGTTGCGCATCAACAGGCAGAGCGCTGTTTCAAGCCGCACATGCGGCGGCTGCCTGGAAGGACTGCCCGATGGATCTCATGCAAAGGCTGAACAATTACTGCGAACGGCTCAGCCCGGACTTTTGGGCCGAACCCTTGAACGCGGTCACCAACGGTGCCTTCCTGATTGCAGCCGTCCTGGCTATTCTGCTCTGGCGCCGCAAAACCCCCGCTGATCCGGCCGGGATCAGCCTGATCATCGTGATAGCCGCGATCGGCATCGGCTCGTTTCTGTTCCACACGGTTGCGACCCGCTGGGCGGCGCTGGCCGATGTCCTGCCGATTGCGGTCTTCATTCACCTGTATCTTTTTTTCGCGCTCAGGCGCTTCCTGGGAGCGCCGCTCTGGGCCGCACTGGCCATTGTTGCTGCCTTTCTGGCGTTCACGCCCTTTGTGGGCAGGGCCGCTGCACCGCTGGTTGGCGCCTCGGCCGGATATGTGTCTGCGCTGCTCGCAATTTTCGTCGTCGGGACGCTGTTTTTCCGGCGGAACCAGGCCTTGGGCCGTCAGGTTCTGGTCACAGGCGGGGTTTTTCTGCTGTCATTGACCTTTCGGACCCTGGATCAGCCCTTGTGTTCACAGATCGCTTTCGGCACACATTTCCTGTGGCATATCCTGAACGCTGTTGTGCTGTATTTGCTGGTAAGGGTTCTCATTTTACAGCGCGCCGGGTAAACGACAGAACCACATACGACATTTCAAACCCTGGCTGGCCTCTCAAATCTTTTCCCGCCCGCAGCCAGGGGCAACAATACCGGGGCCCCAGCCGGTCAGGGAGACAGGACACGTCATGAGCGACACCAACAAGGCTGAACACGATCTGAGCGAAGCCGCGCTGTTTTATCACGAGCATCCAAAGCCAGGGAAACTGGAGATCCAGCCGACCAAACCGCTCGGCAACCAGCGCGATCTGGCGCTGGCCTATTCTCCCGGTGTTGCAGCGCCCTGTCTGGAAATCGCAGAAGACCCTGCCAAGGCCGCAAACTACACTTCCCGCGCCAATCTGGTGGCGGTGATCTCCAACGGCACGGCGGTGTTGGGTCTGGGCAATATCGGCCCGCTCGCCTCCAAGCCCGTGATGGAGGGCAAGGCGGTCCTGTTCAAGAAATTCGCGGGCATTGACGTGTTCGACATTGAGGTGGACGAGACCAATGTCGACAAGTTCGTGGATGCGGTGTCCGTGCTGGAGCCGACCTTTGGCGGCATCAATCTTGAGGACATCAAGGCGCCCGAATGTTTCATGGTGGAAGCCAAACTCCGGGAAAAAATGAACATCCCGGTTTTCCACGACGACCAGCACGGCACGGCCATAATCGTGGGGGCGGCCGTGCGCAACGGCTTGCAGCTGGCAGGCAAGAAGATCGAGAACGCCAAGATTGTTGCGTCCGGCGCCGGTGCTGCGGCGCTGGCCTGTCTCAACATGCTGGTCTCGCTCGGGGCGCGGCGCGAGAATATCTGGATCACCGACATTGAAGGTGTCGTCTATGAGGGCCGCGAAACCCTGATGGACGAGTGGAAGGCGGTCTTTGCGCAAAAGACCGGCAAACGCACCCTTGAGGAGGTCATCGACGGGGCGGATGTTTTCCTGGGCCTGTCCGTGGGCGGAGTGCTCAAGCCGCATATGGTGGAAAAGATGGGCACGGGCCCACTGATCCTGGCCCTCGCGAACCCGAACCCGGAAATCATGCCGGAAGACGCTTTGGCGGTGCGTGACGATGTGGTCATGTGCACCGGCCGTTCGGATTATCCGAACCAGGTGAACAATGTCCTGTGCTTTCCCTTCATCTTCCGCGGGGCGCTGGATGTGGGCGCGACCACCATCAATGAAGAAATGAAGCGGGCCGCAGTGGAGGCGATTGCCGGTCTGGCCCAGGAAGAGCCGTCCGACGTTGTGGCACGGGCCTATGGCGGCAAGACCGAGACCTTCGGTCCCAACTATCTGATCCCGTCGCCGTTCGACCAGCGGCTCATTTTGCGGATCGCCCCTGCCGTTGCCCGTGCGGCCATGGAAACCGGGGTCGCAACCCGGCCGATCACCGATTTCGACGCCTATCTGGACCGGCTCAACCGGTTTGTATTCCGCTCCGGCCTGATCATGAAACCGATCATCCAGAATGCGGCCAAGGACCCTCAGCGCATCATTTATGCTGAAGGGGAAGATGAGCGCGTGCTGCGGGCTGCGCAGGTTCTGATTGAAGACAATATTGCCCGGCCCATTCTGGTCGGCCGCCCGGATGTGCTGCAGCAGCGCTGCGAACGGTTCGGCCTGAAAATCCGGCCGGATGTGGATTTTGAATATGTGAACCCTCAGGATGATCCGCGCTACCGCGACTATGTGGACGAGTATTTCGAATGTGTCGGCCGCAAGGGTATGCCGCCCACCGCAGCCCGCACCGTGGTGCGCACCAACACCACGGTCATTTCTGCGCTGGCTGTGCGGCGGGGGGATGCGGATGCGGTGATCTGCGGCCTGGAAGGGCGGTTCATCCGCCATCTGCGCGACATCAAGCAGGTGATCGGCGTGTGCGAAACGGCGCATGACCTGTCAGCCATGTCCCTCCTGATCAGCAGCCAGGGTGCGCTGTTCATGTCGGACACGTTTGTGACCGAAGACCCGACGGCCGATGAGATCTCCGAAATGGCGGTTCTGGCTGCCGAGGAGATCCGCCGTTTCGGTATCGAGCCCAAGATTGCGCTTCTGTCCCTGTCCAATTTCGGCTCCCGGGAAACAGCGTCCTCCCGCAAGATGCGCGACGCGCTGGAACTGATCTGGGAACGTCATCCGGAGCTGGAAGTCGATGGGGAAATGCACGGCGACTCGGCCTTGAGCGAAGCGCTGCGGGAACGGGTTATGCCGGGCGGCAAGCTCAAGGGAGAGGCCAACCTTCTGCTCTTCCCGAACCTGGATGCGGCCAATATTGCTCATAATCTTCTGAAGGTGTCGACCAGGGCCCTGCATGTGGGGCCAATCCTTCTGGGCGCGGCCAAACCAGCCCATATTCTGACGCCATCTGTTACTTCGCGCGGCGTGGTCAACATGTCGGCACTGGCCAGCGTTGAAGCACAGACCCGCCAGAAAGACTGAGCCGGAAGACTGTCGGCTTTTTGAAACAATGGGCAGAGCGGCGCCGCCGCTCTGCCCTTTTGGTTTTCGACGCTGTGTCCTAAGTGCCATCTTTCAGGAACGGCCATGATGTTGAACGGGGTCGAAGGCGCTCTACGTAAAGGTGAAAGCCTCATGACCGGGAGTTGCAAATGGGTGTGCGCAAGTGCTTTCAGGGGATCGTTGCAAGTGCAGGTATCGCGATGTCAGCCACTTTTGTGCAGACGGGGCCCGCGCTGGCACAGACCTCCGTCACGGTGGAAGAGGTTGCTGGCGGTCTCTCCTATCCCTGGGCCGTCGCCTTTCTGCCCGGCGGCGGCTACCTGGTGAGCGAGCGGGACGGCCTTTTGAAGGCAATCTCGCCAGAAGGCGTGCAAAGCGTTGTGTCGGGCACGCCGGAGGTGTTTGCCCAAGGGCAGGGCGGGTTGCTGGATGTGGCGCTCAGCCCGGCCTTTCAGGAGGACGGCCTTGTCTATCTGAGCTTTTCGCAAGGCTCTCCGGAAGGGGCTGGGACCTCGCTGTTCCGGGGCAGGCTTGTGGCCGGTGAGGGCGGCTACCGTCTGGAAGACGGCAAGACAATTTTCCAGGGCAACAACCGCGCCTATGGCGGCAGGCATTTTGGCTCGCGTCTGGCCTTTGCCCCTGACGGCAATCTGTTCATGACGCTGGGCGACCGGGGAGATGGCGAGCGGGCCCAGGATCTGTCGGATCACACCGGCTCCGTTCTGCGCCTGACGCCGGACGGAACGCCGGCTGAAGGCAATCCCTTCCTGAACCGGCAGGGTGCGAAACCCGAAATCTGGTCCATCGGCCACCGCAATCCCCAAAGCGCTGCCATTCATCCGCAAACGGGTGTCTTATGGACCGTGGAACATGGTGCGCGCGGGGGAGATGAAATCAACATTCCTCAAGCGGGCAGGAATTATGGCTGGCCGGTCATTTCCTACGGACGGCATTATTCGGGTGGCAAGATCGGGGAGGGGACGGAGAAAGCCGGGATGGAACAGCCGGTCTATTTTTGGGACCCGTCCATTGCCCCCTCCGGCATGACCTTTATCAGCAGTGGCCGCTACCCGGACTGGCAGGGAGATCTGCTGGTAGGGGCCCTGCGCGGGCAGCATCTGGCGAAGCTGGATCTGGAGGGCACGCGCATCGCCGGTGAGGTCCAGCTGCTGGAAGATCTGGGCGAACGCATCCGGGATGTGCGTCAGGGGCCGGACGGGTATCTCTATGTGTTGACAGACACTGATGACGGACGGTTGCTGCGTCTGTTGCCACAATAGGCGGACGCAGCGTTTTCTTTTGGGAGCTATGTTGTTTGCTTGACATTTCGGGCCGGGACGACGATATAGCGCTCTGCAACACTGCCGCGTGAGCAGTCTTGGGTCGCAGTCGCCCGAAACCGGGGTTTCTGAGGCAGGCGCACCCAATTGCACAAGATTTCGAGCCTGATGCGAGGCTCAACCAGTTCCCATGTCACGTGAGGGTCTGGCGGCAAAGAGTCAGGACAAAAGGTCCGGCTGCCGCAAACCAAAGACAAGACTGCAAGGAATGTCCTTGCGGTGACAAGAGCGTTTGCAACGCTCGCAACAAGGAAATGACTTTGACCAACTTTAAAGACCTGGGTCTGTCCGGTGATCTTGTAAAAGCCGTGTCAGAAAACGGCTATGACGCACCGACTCCGATTCAGGAAAAGGCGATCCCGCTCATTTTGAAGGGCCGGGACTTGATGGGGCTTGCCCAGACCGGTACCGGCAAAACGGCGGCCTTCGGCCTGCCGCTGATCGATCGGCTTCAGGATCAGAGTGAAGCGCCTCAGCCCAAAGGAACCCGGGCGCTGATTCTTGCGCCGACCCGCGAACTGGTCAACCAGATCGCCAAGAACCTGGTTTCCTTTCTGCGCAAGACACCGCTGCGGGTCACGTCCGTGGTGGGCGGCGTGTCGATCAACGGCCAGATCAAGCGTCTGGCCAAGGGCACCGATATTCTGGTGGCAACGCCGGGCCGGCTTCTGGACCTGGTGGACCGGGAAGCTGTCGACCTTGGCACAGCCTCCTACCTGGTTTTGGACGAAGCCGACCAGATGCTGGATCTCGGGTTCATCCACGCGCTGCGCCGGATTTCCGGCCTGGTGCGGGACGAACGCCAAACGCTGCTGTTTTCCGCAACCATGCCCAAGCAGATCGGTGATCTGGCCAAGTCATATCTCCGCTCTCCGGAGCGGGTTGAAGTCGCCCCGGCCGGGCGCACGGCGGACAAGATCACCCAGAGTGTGCATTTCATGGACCGTAAGGAAAAGACGGACTTTCTGCTGGACCAGTTGCAGGCCCAGCCGGACAGCCTGTCTCTGGTTTTCTGCCGCACGAAACACGGTGCGGAGCGGCTGATGCGTAAACTTGCCCAGAGCGGTGTTGCGGCGGGCTCCATCCACGGCAACAAGAGCCAGAACCAGCGGGACCGGGCGATCCGGGAGCTGCGCGAAGGCAAGATCAACGTGCTTGTGGCCACTGATGTTGCAGCCAGGGGTATCGATATTCCCGGCGTGAGCCATGTTTTCAATTTCGAGCTGCCCGAGGTTGCCGAAGCCTATGTGCACCGGATCGGCCGCACCGCGCGCGCGGGTGCGGAAGGTGAGGCGGTTGCCTTGTGCGCTCCGGAAGAAATCGCCCTGTTCCGGCAGATTGAGAAGCTGATCGGGATTGATATCCCTGTGGCCGGAGGGGAGGTTCCGCCCATGTCGGCTGCTGAAAGCCGGTCAAAACGCGGCGGCCAGAACCGTGGCGGGCAAAGCCGCGGGGGGCAGTCCAGGGGCAACCAGAACCGGGGCGACCAGAAGCGGTCACATCCCAAACGCGGTGCGCACAAAGATGCGGCCAGTGGCGACAATGACAATGCGGCCCCGTCCCGTCCCTCCAAACGGCGTCGGCCGAACCGCCGCAACAAAGCGGCCTGAGACCAATCCCGATTGACCGGGCCCACTCCGACCGGTTTTGGCAGTCTTTCGGCTCGGCGCAGATTAGAGCGCGAGTTTGGCATACCGGGCAAGATCTGCAACAAGATCAGCCGGTGCTCATCCGCGAGTGGATGAGCACCGGCTAGCTGTTTCCTTTCAACAGGGCGGGCCTCTCTATTGGTTCAAAGGCCCAATACCAAGCGGAATTGATCCTGATCTGTTGGATCGCGCTTGGAGGGGCTTCGGCCAGGAGTGCGTCGCAGGTCGATACGGGGTCTCGGGCCAGACGTGCGACAACATAACATCCTAAGTCTCTCCGAATGCGGCCTCCCTTGAGCCAATCTCGCCCACGGACATCGTTGCACCGCTGATCCGGTCAACCAGACCGGGGCGCGCGACCCGCCTAGGCAGTATCGCGTATTTCCGGATTGAACCTGTTTTGTCTTTTGCGTTGAAATCTCTGATTTCAGGCAGCGAAAGGCAAATCCGATGCAACGTGACTTTGCTTTCGCCGTTGAACGCAAATGGGACATCAAATAGCTCATGATCAACTGCGCTTGGTACAACGATGCGCTGGCCGAAGGGGACCAGAACCCGCCTCCAGTTGTATTTTCCAGGCTGCCGGACGGCGTTGCGCCGCTTGAACAGCCGGGGGGACCGTTCTGCGCAGCCGGTCTTGCCCGCAAATCGGAAAAACCATCAGACCGGTATCTGCCAGTTGAGGTTGATCGCAGGCCGCATGACCGCGGCAGGCGCACATCGAACGGGTTTTGGCTTTGGAAAAAAATTGCACCGGGAAGTGGCCTTCCCGGTGCCAGACCCTGTGGTCGATGGGGTTCAGGGCGTCTGCCGTTGCCCTGAATATACTGTGAGAAACATCCAATCCCGATTTGGCACCGCCGCGCACCTACTCGGTCATCTCCGTCTCTTGCCCACAAGGTATCTGATCGCCAGCTGGCGGCCAGATTTCCAAGGATTATGGGGAACCCGCAGTATTTCTGAGAAGAAACGATCGAAGTTCTTCCAAAAGTGGCGGAAATCAATCTTGCAAGCCCCAATGCAAGTAAAATTAGATTAACAGGCCTGAGTCTGCAAATACAACCGGATTTCCGGAGAATGCGGTGTGGATATCTTATTAATATATATAAAACAATGGTTTATACGTATGTGCCTGCATAATTTGCAATCCGATGAAGTAACCGCTGATTGTGTGGCTTTGTCCACAGCTGCAAGAAATGCTTTGTTTTCAAAGAATTGCGAGAAATATCTTCTTTATCTATTATTGTATAGAAAAATCTTATGAAGGAAAATTTATTGGAAGAAATTGTTAAACAAATGAAAAATAAAAGCTTTTTGAGAGCCCATGGCTTCGAAAATATGTGTAAGACGACTGAAGGGAAAATCTATAATTGGAGTCGAATACTCAGGATTTGCATAAAAAGTAAACAAAATCAGGTAATTTTGACCATATGGAATAAAAATCAGTATTGGACCTATAACAAAGTTTTATCTGGCCCGATATCTGTTTGACGATGACGTAGCGTGAGTATAAAACGCGACTGTCTCTTAAATTAAGCAAATAAATTAAAGAGGCAAAATAAACCGGGCAAAGACCTGGAACATGTGCACGTCGGCTCCATCTGGACCTCCGACTCCTAAAAGAATGCTGTTCGGAAAGAACAGCTTAGACCTTGTGGCGCGGGCGAAAGCGTTGCAACAGGAGGCCGTTTTACGGCTGTCCAAACGTGTGCTTTTGACAACCGCACCAGACCGGCGTCCCCCCACAAATAGCCGGTCTGAGACGACCCATCGGCCACAAGACGGCAGCGCCGGGTGATCTAGACACCCGGCGCTGCCTGTTCTTCCATGATCAGCGCTAACTACAGGAAAAGACCTGCGGGCGGAATTACTACCGCAGAGCCTGGTATTACATGTTTGGATAGTTCGGTCCGCCAGCCCCTTCCGGCACCGTCCAGGTGATGTTGCTGTTCGGGTCCTTGATGTCGCAGGTTTTGCAATGGACGCAGTTCTGCGAATTGATCTGGAAACGGGGCACGTCCTCGCCGTCTTCCACCCATTCATAGACCCCCGCCGGGCAGTAACGGTTGGAGGGACCTGCAAAAATGTCATGCTCGGAGGCTTTCTGCAGGGCGGGGTCAGCCACTTTCAGATGGATCGGCTGATCTTCCTCATGGTTGGTGTTGGACAGGAACACAGAGGAGAGCTTGTCGAAGGAGACCACGCCATCCGGTTTGGGATAGTCAATCTTCTTGCAGTTCTTGGCCGGCTTCAGGGTTTCGCTGTCCCGCTTGCCGTGTTTGAGCGTGCCGAAGAAGGAAAATCCAAACAGTTCATTGGTCCACATGTCCAGCCCGCCCAGACCAATGCCGAGCCAGGTGCCGAATTTCGACCAGAGCGGTTTGGCATTGCGCACTTTCTTTAGGTCCTGCCCGATGGGGCTGTCCCGCCACGCGCTATCATATCCACTCAGCTCCGCATGGGCTTCGCCACGGCCAAGGGCAGCCATGACTTCCTCGGCTGCCAACATGCCCGACAGCATGGCATTGTGGGAGCCCTTGATGCGCGGCACATTCACGAGCCCGGCCGAGCAGCCCATCAGCAGGCCACCGGGGAAGGAAAGTTTCGGGACGGACTGGTATCCGCCTTCGGTAATGGCCCGGGCGCCATAGGAAATGCGCTTGCCCCCCTCGAACGTGTCCCGGATCGCCGGGTGGGTCTTGAACCGCTGGAACTCGTCAAACGGTGACAGCCAGGGGTTTTCGTAATTCAGGTGGACCACAAAGCCGACCGCCACCTGATTGTCTTCCAGATGATAGAGGAACGAACCGCCGCCGGTCTTGCCGTCCAGGGGCCAGCCGAAGGAATGCTGTACCAGGCCGAGCTTGTGCTTTTCCGGATCGATCTGCCACAATTCCTTGATACCAATGCCGAATTTCGGCACATCGCTGTCTTTGTCGAGAGTGAATTTTGCAATCAGCTCCTTGGCCAGGGAGCCGCGCGCGCCTTCCCCGATGAGCGTGTATTTGCCGCGCAGTTCCATGCCGCGCGTGAACATGGCATTGGGTTTGCCGTCCCGGCCAATGCCCATGTCCCCGGTGGCGACACCGGCAACGCGGCCCTCATCATCATAGAGGATTTCGGCCGCCGCAAAGCCGGGATAGATCTCCACGCCGAGCGCTTCGGCCTTTTCAGCCAGCCACCGGCAGACATTGCCAAGCGAGACAATGTAATTGCCGTGGTTGTTCATCAGCTTGGGCAGCAGCATATTGGGCAGGCGCAGGGACCCGGCCGGGCCAAGCACCAGAAAATGGTCCGCAGTCACCTCCGTTTTGACCGGGCTGTCTTCCTCGCGCCATTGCGGAAGCAGCTTGTCCAGGGCAATCGGGTCGATCACCGCGCCGGACAGAATGTGGGCGCCGACTTCAGAGCCTTTTTCCAGCACAACGACGCTGAGCTCTTCCCCTTTATCATTGGCAATCTGCTTCAGCCGGATCGCCGCGGCGAGCCCGGCAGGGCCGGCGCCGACAATGACGACATCCACATCCATGCTCTCGCGTTCGCCAAGCGCGTCTTCTTCGCTCATTGATGTCTCCCTCTGCCCACTGGGCGCACTTCAATCTGGCCCTGTTTGCCTGATTTCGCAGAGCAAAACACGACATTTTTCCGTGCTGATTACGAAATTTACTGCTGTTCCGCTCGAATTTGCGCACAGATAGACCAAAGCAAGGGGAGGGCGTCAAGAGGGGTGATGCCGTTTACGTAAGCGTCAAAAAACCACGGCGCGACTTGAATGAGATGTGCAAAGCGGGTGCAAAACGGCCCGGAACGCAGGGGCAAGTCATGTGGGATCTTGTTCTTGGCGGGCAAGCGGATAAAATCGCGCGCCGGAGGCCAATTTGGTGCAACACACGCATGAAGACCTGCGCGCGATAGAAAGCCTGTTGGAGTTCTATATCGACGCGGGCATCGACTGTTTTCTCGGAGACACGCCGGTTGACTGGGCAGAGCGCTCGCGTCAGCAGGCCGCTGCGCGCCGCTCGGCCGTGCCTGCACCTGCAGGTCAGGCTGCGGCACCTGCTGCGGCGGGAGCCGAGTCTGCCGCTCCAGGCGCTTCTGGCTGGCAGGACAGCAGGGCGGGCACACTGCCCGCGCAGGATCAGCCGCGGGGGAAAGGAAGAGGGGCTGCGCAAGCCTCTCCGCCCGCATCGGCACCTGCCGTCATGCCTGGATCAGGGCCGGCGCCCATGGCGGGCCAGCCGGCCGTTATTCCCGATCAGCAGATCATTGCGTCGGCGCGTGATCTGGCGGCTTCGGCGGAAACGCTCGATGAGCTGCGCGCTTGCCTGGAGGCTTTTGACGGCTGCAATTTGAAACTCACCGCCAAGAAGCTCGTTTTTGCCGACGGGGCCCCGTCCGCCAGGCTCATGTTTGTCGGCGAGGCGCCGGGCCGGGACGAGGACTTGCAGGGAAAGCCTTTCGTCGGCCGCTCCGGGCAATTGCTGGACCGTATGCTGGCGGCCATCGGGCTCGACCGGTCAGAGGTCTATATTGCCAATGTGGTGCCCTGGCGCCCGCCTGGAAACCGCACCCCGACGCCTCAGGAAACGGAAATCTGCAAGCCTTTCATCAAGCGCCAGATCGAGCTGATCGATCCGGATATTCTGGTGTTTCTGGGGGCCGCCTCCGCCAAAACCCTTCTGGGTGTTCAGGACGGCATCCGCAAAATGCGCGGCCGCTGGATGAGCTATCCTCTGAAAGAACGCGAGATCGCTGCAATCGCCACCTATCATCCAGCCTATCTGCTGCGCAGCCCGCTGGAAAAGCGCTTGTCCTGGCGTGATTTCCTCAGCATTCACGACCGGCTGTCCCCAAGAGACGGTTGATCTAAAGAGAGCTGAGCGGCTGCCGGTCAGGGCACACGGCAAATTCCGGCAACCGGCCTTTGCAAGGCCTCACTTGATACATATATCCAGAAGATGTTTTGACAGTCCGGGGCTTTTCAGAGTGCTTTCCAGTTTCCGCCGTTTCCTTCCCAAACGCTTCCGCAATGATACGCCGGTGATCCCGGTTGTGCGCCTTCAGGGCGCGATTGGCAATGTGCAGGGGCCCATGCGCTCCGGCCTTTCGCTGGCATCCGCTGCACTCCCGCTGGAAAAGGCCTTTTCCATGAAAAAGGCCCCGGCTGTGGCGCTGGTGGTGAACTCGCCAGGGGGCTCGCCAGTCCAATCACGTCTGATTTTCAAGCGGATCCGGGATCTGGCCAAGGAAAACGAGAAAGAGGTTCTTGTTTTCGTGGAGGATGTTGCGGCAAGCGGCGGCTACATGATCGCCCTGGCCGGGGACGAGATTCTGGTCGATCCGTCCTCCATCATCGGTTCGATTGGTGTTGTGGCAGCCGGGTTCGGCTTCACCGAGCTGATCAAGAAAATCGGTGTTGACCGGCGGGTCTATACGGCCGGGGAAAAGAAGGTCACGCTCGACCCGTTTCAACCGGAAGTCCCGGAGGACATTGAGTATCTGAAGACCCTGCAGCAGGAAATTCACGAGACTTTCATTGAGCTGGTCAAATCCCGGCGCGGCGATGTCCTGACCGAGGACCCGGACCTTTACACTGGAAAGTTCTGGACCGGGCGCACGGCGGTCCAACTGGGGCTGGCCGATGCCATTGGCGATTTGCGCGGTGTCCTGAAGGAGCGCTATGGTGACAAGGCCGAACCACGCCTGATATCCGCACCGCGCGGGTTGCTGGGCCGGCGCGCAGGACTTGGAGTTTTGCTGCCGGGGCGCCGCCTGAGTGAAGGGCTCGGCGACGAGCTGATCTCTGCTATTGAAAATCGGGCCTTGTGGATGCGCTACGGCCTTTGAAGCAAGATCCGGTCAAGCCGCAACAGCCCTTTAAGGGACTGCCCGGCGATTTGGCGCAGGATTGTTTTGGGGCGGGAATTCAAGGGAAGGGGAATTGAGATGACGGAATTGATTGGCGTTGCCGCCCTTGCCGTTGGCGGTTACTGGATTGTCCAGCGCATCAAGCGCAAGATGGCCGAGGTGGAGACCCAGATTTCCCGGGCCGCTGCCAAGGCCGATCCGAACGGGCGCGGGGCGAAGCTCGTGCGCGACCCCGAAACCGGCAAATACCGGCCGCAAGGCTGACGCAACCGGTCAGCCGCTTTTCTGTCATTTACCAGGCGTGCTGCCTGCCGGAAAAAAAGACCGGGAAATTGAGGCAGGTCGTCACTGATGCAGAAGTCTGCGAGCAGCAGGTGTCTGGGACCGGTCCCGCCAGTAAATTGATCTCCCGGGGCGTGTCAAGTTCAGGCGCAGCCGGGTTTGTGTCAGGGCTCTTGCCTGCACCCTTGACCTTATCCGGCCACCGTGGCACCTGTCGCGCTGACGGCCGGGCAGGGTCTGCCCGGTTTCCAGACCAATTTCCCGGTTCCACGGCCGGTCCCACGGATAGAACACAGTCATGTCGAGCGACGTTCCGGCGCATATGCGCCCTGAAAATTCCTTCCAAGGCCTGATCCTCACGCTGCAACGCTTCTGGGCGGATCAGGGCTGTGTGGTGTTGCAGCCCTATGACATGGAAGTTGGCGCTGGCACGTTTCATCCGGCCACCACCTTGCGCTCGCTCGGGCCGCGCCCCTGGAAGGCCGCCTATGTGCAGCCCTCCCGCCGCCCGACGGACGGGCGCTATGGTGAAAACCCGAACCGGCTGCAGCATTATTACCAGTTCCAGGTGATCTTGAAGCCGTCCCCTGCCGACCTTCAGGACCTTTACCTCAGATCCCTTTATGCGATCGGGCTCGATCCGAAACTGCATGACATCCGCTTTGTGGAAGACGATTGGGAAAGCCCGACCCTGGGCGCGTGGGGCCTTGGCTGGGAATGCTGGTGCGACGGGATGGAAGTCTCCCAGTTCACCTATTTCCAGCAGGTTGCCGGTTTTGAATGTTCCCCGGTCTCCGGCGAACTCACCTACGGTCTAGAGCGCCTGGCCATGTATATTCAGGGCGTCGATAACGTCTATGAGCTGAATTACAACGGCATGGAAGGCGATGCCAAGGTGACCTATGGCGATGTCTTTCTGCAGGCTGAACAGGAATATTCCCGGCACAATTTTGAACATGCCGATACTCAGATCCTGTTCCGCCATTTCAAGGATGCGGAAAACGAGTGCCGGGCGCTGCTGGCAGCCGGAGCCAAGGCGAAGGAAGACGCCGGTGCTGCGGTGCATCAGGTGGTGCTGCCCGCCTATGACCAGTGCATCAAGGCCAGCCATGCCTTCAACCTTCTGGACGCGCGCGGCGTGATTTCCGTAACTGAGCGCCAGAGCTATATCCTGCGCGTGCGCGAACTGGCGAAAGCCTGCGGGGCCGCGTTCCTGGAAACGGAAGCGGGCGGCGTCGGCTATCACAACCAGGCCGCTGAATAGGCGCTTATTGCGGTCCTCAAGAGACCGGCAGGATGACAAAGCCACCCTAAAAGGCTAGCGTTTGACCCGATTGTTGCCAGGGTCTGCGCTGAGCCGCATGAGCCCCTGGAACCTGTTGCTTGGGTCAGAAAAGGGGCGCGCCTTGGGCTGGATTGTTTTTGCCATTTTGATCGCTGTGTCGGTCTATGCGATTTTTCTCTACAATACGCTCGTGAAGAAGCGGCAGATGGTGGAAGAGGGCTGGAGCGGAATTGACGTCCAGCTGAAGCGCCGGGCCAATCTCATTCCCAATCTGGTTGAAACCGTCAAAGGCTATGCGGATCACGAGCAGGAGACGCTGGACCAGGTCACCCAGTTGCGGGCGTCGGCCGGAGCGGTGGCGCAAGATGATGTGGCGGGCCGGGCGAAGGCGGAAGGCGCCTTGGGCCTGGCACTTGGCCGCCTTTTTGCTGTTGCCGAAGCCTATCCGGATCTGAAGGCAAGCCAGAACTTTTCCGATCTGCATGCCTCTCTGGACGAGATCGAAAATGCCATCCAGATGGCACGCCGCTATTACAATGGCGCTGTCCGCGGTCTGAATGTGGCTGTCGAGAGCTTCCCGTCAAATCTTGTCGCGACCCAGTTCAAGTTTGAAAAAGCGGACTATTTCGAGATCGAGGACGCTGCCGAGCGGGCTGTTCCTCAGGTTCAGTTTTAGGGAGCTGCGCCTGTGATCCTGAAGAAGGTTTTTGCCGTCCTTGTTCTGCTGGCTGCTGGCAGCTTGAACGGGGGGACTGCGCTGGCGAAAGAGCGCATCTTGCGCTTTGTCTCCAATATCGAGGTGGCCCGGAGCGGCCTTTTGACCGTGACCGAGACGATCGCCGTGCGGGCGGAAGGCGCACAGATCAAGCGCGGTATCTACCGTGACATTCCCCTCCAGATCGAAGGGGAGGGCGGTCGGGTCTACCGGGCCGGTTTCAAGCTGCTGTCGGTTCTGCAAGAAGGCAAGCCCGCCGCCTTTCAAGAAAACGGCAATGGGGCCGGTGTCCGGATCTATATCGGCGACAAAAATGTCTTTCTGCAGCATGGCACCTATACATACACCATCAAATACCAGACGGACCGGCAGATCCGTTTTCTAAAGGACCATGACGAAGTCTATTGGAACGCGACCGGCAACGGCTGGATCTTCCCGATTGACGACGCGGTGGCGCGGGTGGTTCTGCCGGAGGGCATAAAGGCCCGGGACTGGACGGCCTATACCGGGGCGGTTGGCCAGACATTCCGGGCCTATGAGGCCAGTGTTGGCGAAAATGGCCGGGAAGTGATTTTCAAGACCACCCAGCCGCTCGCCCCTTATGAGGGGATGAGCGTCGTTGTGGCCATGCCGAAGGGGGCGGTTACGCCACCGACGCAAGCCGATCAGATCGGCTATTTCCTGTCAGACAACAGCTCGGAGCTGATTGGCGGGGCCGGTGTCCTGCTGGTGCTGGTCTATTATACCGTGGCCTGGCTGCTGGTCGGCCGGGACCCGGCAAAAGGCGTCATCTTTCCCCGGTTCAAGCCGCCTGCAAATGTGTCGCCGGCTCTTGCCAGATATGTGTCCACTCAGGGCTTCAGCGATGGCGGCTGGATCGCCCTTGCCGCGGCCAGTCTCAATCTTGCGGTCAAGAAACGGCTGCGGCTGGAGCAGCACGACGGCGATGTGGTGCTTGCGCTTGAAGAGAACGGGGCCGGGATCGGGGGCGGAGGGCAGCGGCCTTTGCCGGAGGGGGAGGCGGCACTTGTGCGGTTTCTGAAAGGGCTTGGAGCTCCCTTGCAAATCTATGAGGGCAATGGAAAGTCCATCAAGGCGCTTGGCAGCAGCTTCCGGGGTGCCATTGAGACGGAAAGCCGGAACGTCTTTTTCAAGACCAACCGGTTTTACCTGATCCCCGGCGCTCTTTTGAGCGCTGCGTGTGTCCTGGCGCTGTTTCTCTTTGGCCAGATGTCTGAGGCGCATCGGGAATTTGCATTTCTGTTCATGGTCCTGTCTGTCTTTGCCACCGCTTTTTCGGTCAATATCGGCAAAGCCATTTTCCGCCTTCAGAACATGCAGCTCCGCATGGGCTTGATTTTCCTCTTGTCTGTGGGCGCTCTGACGGCCGCTGGCCTGGTTGCCAACAACATCTCCGGCGGTGTCGGTTCGCTCCCGGTCCTGCCGGTCGTGGCAGCTGTGCTGGTGGCGCTGAATGTGCTCTTTTTCTTCCTGCTCAGTGCCCCGACGGCCCTCGGGCGGCAGGTGCTGGATGAGATCGAAGGGCTCAAGCTCTATCTGTCGGTCGCTGAACAAGAGCGGCTGAACATGGCTGAAGCCCCGGACATGAGCACGGTGCATTTCGAAGAGCTTCTGCCCTATGCGGTCGCGCTTGGGGTGGAAAAGCCCTGGTCCAAGGCGTTCGAGGGCTGGCTAACCACGGCTGCAGGCGCGGCGGCAGCGGCGGGCTACCAGCCCCATTGGTACGCGGGGCAACGTTTCGATCCTTCGCACGTTTCCAGTACGCTTGGTGAGACCGCCAGTTCCATGGCCCAATCCTTCCAGTCATCGCTGCCGGTTCCCAAATCCTCCAGTTCCGGCTTTTCAGGCGGGTCTTCCGGCGGCGGTGGCGGAGGCGGTGGAGGCGGTGGCTGGTAGACGGCCGGGGCCCTTGACCCCTGCCTCCCATTTGCCTCAGGTTTGCAGTCGGGCGGCGTGTTCCGCGCTCTGGCGCGGCGCAGCCCGGGGCAATAGCGGTCTCCTGGCACACAAAACGCAAGTCTTGGCGCGGCTGAAACGCATTAGGGTCTGACGCAAGAGATTTGGTCTTGCCTCAATAAAAGGGGACAGCGCGTGTCCGCAGTCAGACCCGGAGCCGCCGGGCGGTATCTATTTCCGGTTCTTGCTGTGGGTCACCCATTGATCAATATTCAAAATTGACCATACGTAAGATATTGAATTGCAGCACTGGAAACATACAGAAGTATTGTGTGTCCGGTTTGAAGTGGATGGCACGTGGCGATTTGCGTCAGTCTTGTTGTTTATCTGTTGCAGCGGAATTTTAATTTCGGGAAGCTTGCGTAAATTGACAAAGGTCAATGTTGCCAATGTCTGTCGGAACTAGTCGACGTGAAGCGCAGTTCTGCGCGTCGATTATGGAGACAGACATGAATATGAAAATGTCCGGGCTGCTGGGGCTGATCGTCACGGCAGGACTCATCGCCCCGGTGCATCAGGCTCTTGCGGCAGACCTGGGAGAGGGCGCCCCTCAGGATCCGGTCAACCAGATCAAAACGGTCAGCCCCTGGCAGGTGCGTGTGCGCGCTCTCGGGGTCATTACCGAGGATAGCGGGTCCGTGGATGGGGTGTCCGGATCCGATCTGTCCTATACGGACACCGTGATTCCCGAGCTCGACATCACCTATTTCTTCACCGACAACATTGCTGCCGAACTTATTCTCGGCACCACCTATGCCAAGGTGCACGGCGAAGGCGCGCTCAGTGCGCTTGGCGATGTCGGGGAAACCTGGCTGCTGCCGCCAACCTTAACGCTGCAATATCACTTCACCAATTTCGGCGCGTTCAAGCCCTATGTCGGAGCAGGTGTCAACTACACGATCTTCTACAACCAGTCAGCGGAAAGCGCGGACAATCTGGACATCCAGAATGCCTGGGGCGCTGCGGTGCAGGCCGGTTTCGACTACATGATCGATGACCACTGGGGCATCAACATGGATGTGAAGAAGATCTTCATGGAACCGGATTTTGACGTAACGGTGGCCGGGTCTGAACTCTCCGGCACGGCGGATCTCAATCCGTGGCTGGTGGGGGCCGGTATCACCTACCGCTTCTAAAGCTGTGAAGGGGCGGGGGAAGGCGATTGGCCCCTCCCAGTACCCTCAGGGTCAAGGTCTTTGGCCGCCGGGGCTGGCAAACGGCTCCGGTGGCCGTCTTTTCTGGTGGCCCCGTTAGACCGCCATACCCGGATCAGGCCACATTGGAACTGCCGGAAAAGGGCGGTTGGCCAGCTTCCTGCCGGCTCAAAAGCGCAGCGGCCTCTTTGGCGGGCAGGGCATGTGCATACAGGAAGCCCTGGCCGAACTGGCAGCCATTCGAACTGAGGGCTTCGTGTACCTCGTCCTGCTCGACCCCTTCGGCCACAGCATCGATATTCAGGCCTTTGGACAGTACCAGGACCGCTTCCACAATGGCGGCACATTGTTTGTCGGTGAGCATACGTTCGGTAAAGGAGCGGTCGATCTTGACCTTCTTGATCGGAAAATCCCGCAGATAGCTGAGGGAGGAATGTCCTGCCCCGAAATCATCCAGCGCAATGCTGATGCCTGCCGCTGTCAGTTCCTGCAAAATACGCCTTGCCGAATCCGGATTTTTCAACAAGGAGGTTTCGGTGATTTCCAGCACCAGCCGGCTGGGCGGGAAGGCACTGGCTTTGAGAATATTCGTGATCTGCTCGGGAAGGGCGGGATCCTGCAATTGTACGGGCGACAGGTTGAAAGAAAGAGAGAGCTCGTCCGGCCAGTCCCGGGCCGCGATGCAGGACTGGGCGAGCAGGTGCCGGGTCAGGTCCGAGATGATGCCGCAATCCTCGGCGATCGGGATGAACTGGGTGGGAGCAACGGCACCGAAGTCGCTGTCCCACCAGCGGGCAAGCGCCTCAAAACCGGCGATCCGGCCTGTATTCATGTCCAGAATGGGTTGAAAATGGGCGACGATATCGCCGTCGTCGATGGCACGGCGCAGCCTTTGTTCCAGAAGGGTCCGGTGCAGGATGGACGCATCCATGTCGACTTCAAAGAAGCGGTATGTGGATCGGCCGGACGATTTTGCGCGGTAGAGCGCAATGTCGGCGCGCCGCAGCAGCTCGGTGACCGCATGGCCATCCAGAGGGTAAAGGGCAATGCCAACGCTGGTGCCGACGGAAATCTGGCGATCGCCGAACTCAAACCGGTCGGTGATGCGGGTCACAAGGCGCCGGGCAAAGCTTGAGACTTCCGCCTTGTCCTGAAACGCCGGGGACACAATGGCGAATTCATCGCCGCCGAGCCGGGCGACGAGACCATCCTGTCCGACGGTTTTTGCCAGCCGGTCGGCAAAACTGCGCAACAGACTGTCCCCAAACGCGTGGCCATAGACGTCGTTGATCGGTTTGAACCCATCCAGGTCCAGCATCATCACCGCGCGGAAATGGCCGTCCTTCACATCATCGCACAGGTCCGGAAAGGCCTCCAGAAACCGGCGGCGGTTCGGCAGGCCGGTCAGCGCATCATGCTGGGCCAGAGCCAGAGCTTCGGAATGTTGCGAAGACCTGGCGCGCAGTTCCTGGCGCAGCCTGCTCGTGGCCCACACGCCGCAAAGGACGCCCAACAGCGCGATGATCATGAAAATGCCGGTCGCTATATCAAAGATCAGATGCCTAGAATCCTCATGCGCCTCTTCCAGAATATGGGGCATGTAGAGGAAGAAGATAAAGCAAAAGATTGCGGCAATGAAAATTGCAGCTAAAGAGTGTGTAAAGAAACGGGCGCTGAACAGGTTCCTCATGATCACTTATTCAGTCCAAATAGATCTGCTTTACTAACTGATACTTGGAATATCACGCATATTCATTTAGGAAAGATGAAGCAAGGTGCTGAAATCTCGTAGTTAAATTTGCTTATGGCTACGGTTCTCTCAAGCTGGATGATAGCCCTGTTTGCCGGGACTCTTGCGATGGGCGCTTCCCTGCTGGAGCTGCTGGAAAAGGGGTGACAAGTTGGCCCCGAGTTGCTAACGGACGCACAGTTGTTCCTGCAAATGCCCTACCCAAGACCGAAGGCCCGAAATTCCATGCCTGATCTTCTGCTTGAGCTGTTCAGCGAAGAAATCCCGGCCCGCATGCAGCGCAAGGCGGCTGAAGACCTGAAATCCCTGGTGACCAATGCACTGGTGGAGGCGGGTCTGCCATATGAGGGGGCCAAGGCCTTTGCAACGCCCAGACGTCTTGCGCTGCATGTGGCCGGTGTTCCGGCCGGGTCTGCGGCCACCCGTGAGGAGCGCAAGGGGCCGCGCGTGGGGGCGCCGGACAAAGCCGTCGAAGGCTTTCTGCGCGGGGCCGGACTGGGCTCCATTGACGAGGCCACCATCCAGAGCGACCCGAAGAAGGGCGACTTCTATGTTGCGGTGATCGAAAAGCCGGGCCGCTCCGCCGTCGACATTATCGCCGAGTTTATGCCGGGCCTTCTGCGCGGCTTCCCCTGGCCGAAATCCATGCGCTGGGGCACGGCTGCGACGCGCTGGGTGCGCCCGCTCCATTCCATTGTGGCCACCTTCGGCCCTGAAACGGAAGAGCCGGAGGTCGTATCCTTTGAATTTGACGGCCTGGCCTCGGGCCAGACAACACGGGGGCACCGCTTCCTGGCCGATGAGGTCTTTTCCGTGCGCCGTTTTGACGATTACGCGGCCAGCCTGGAAAAGCACAAGGTCGTGCTGGAAGCAGACCGGCGCAAGGACATTATCCTGAACGATGCCAAGGACCGGGCGCTGGCACTCGGACTGGAGCTGGTGGAAGATGCGGGCCTCTTGGAAGAAGTGGCCGGGCTGGTCGAATGGCCGGTGGTGCTGACAGGCAGCTTCGACGAAGCGTTTCTCGACATTCCGGACGAGTGCATTCAGCTGACCATCCGCGTCAATCAGAAATGCTTTGTGCTCAAAGACCCGAAGACGGGCCGTCTGGCCAACCGGTTCGTTCTGGTGTCGAACATTCTGGCCGAAGATGGCGGCAAGATGATCGTGGCCGGAAATGAAAAGGTCATCAGGGCCCGCCTGTCCGATGCGCGCTTCTTCTGGGAAACGGATCTGAAAACGAAACTCTGTGACAATCTGCCCAAGCTGGAGGACGTCAAGTTCCATGAAAAGCTGGGCAGCGTCGGTGACCGGGTCAAGCGCCTTGTCAACCTCTCCGGCGGGCTTGCCTCCCTGACCGGAGCCGATGAAACCGACGCCAAACGGGCGGCGGAGCTCGCCAAGGCGGATCTTGTGTCCAGCATGGTTTTTGAATTCCCGGAATTGCAGGGCCTGATGGGACGCTACTACGCAGCCGCGCAAGGCGAAAAGGTTTCTGTCGCTACTGCCATAGAGGATCACTACAAGCCCCAGGGGCCGAGCGACCGGGTGCCATCCGAGCCGGTGGCCATCAGCGTGGCTCTTGCGGAAAAGCTGGACCTCCTGGCGGGATTCTGGGCCATTGACGAAAAACCGACCGGCTCCAAGGACCCTTATGCCCTGCGCCGGGCCGCGCTCGGCGTGGTGCGCATTGTTCTGGAAAACGATCTGCGGCTCAAGCTGGGCGTGGCTCTGACATCCGCGCTGGGCCCGATCAAGGTGGATGTGGCTGCGCCGGACGCGCTGGTGGCGGATCTCCTGTCCTTCTTTGCGGACCGCCTCAAAGTGCATTTGAAGGATGAGGGCGCGCGCCATGACCTGATCGATGCGGTGTTTGCCCTTGGGGGGCAGGATGATCTTCTGATGGTGGTCAAGCGGGTGGAGGCACTCGGCCGGTTCGTTGCCTCTGACGATGGCACCAACCTGCTGGCGGGCTACAAACGCGCCGTCAACATCCTCAAGGCGGAAGAAAAGAAAGATGGGGCGCCGGTCTCCGGAAAGCCCCAGGCGGATCATTTCAAGGAACAGGCCGAAATCGATCTGGCCGCGGCCATAGATACCGCAAAGGCCGAGGCCGCTAAGGCTGTTTCCGCAGAGAATTTCGAAGGTGCAATGGAAGCCCTGTCGAAGCTGCGGGGACCGGTCGACCGGTTCTTTGAAGATATTCTGGTGAATTCGGGCGATCCGGCCCTGCGCCTGAACCGCCTGCAATTGCTTGCCGAAATCCGGGACGCTACCCATGTGGTGGCGGATTTCTCGAAAGTGGCCGGGTAATATCTGGCTGAAACAGGCGTCTGGAAGCCGGTTTCAGCCTTTGCGCTTTGAGGCCTTGCTGCGCATGGTGTTCATCGGCTGGAGCAGCGCCAGTTGCGCTTCCAGAATGTCAAGCCGGTCCCCGCTGGCACCGCTGTCCGGCGGCTTGGAAAACGTCATCAGATCGGTCTCTTCTATCAAGTGTGGTTGGTATGACAGCTCTACGGCTGAACCGGGATCAAAATGGAAAAATGGATGTCCTTGGAAATTCGCACCGCGCGTCCTGAAGATCTGGACGGGATGGCGCAGCTGATCAACCGGATCATCGCCATCGGAGGATCAACCGCCTACCGCACGCCCTTTGATGCGGACAAAATCCGGAGCGAATTCATGCCGCCGGTCTTCGGCCTTTGCTGCCATGCCGCCGTCGAGGGAGCCGGTATCCTCGGGTTTCAATCGCTTGTGCGCAGTGATCCGGACTGGCCGGGGGAGCTCAAACTGCCTGCAGATTGGGGCGTGATTGCAACCTATGTCGACCCGTCCGCCCATGGGCGTGGAGTGGGAACGCAGCTCTTCAGGCAAACGGCAGCAGCAGCCAGACAGGGGGGAATCCAGCACATCGATGCAACGATCCGCAAGGAAAACAGCGGTGGGCTGGCCTATTATTCCAGGATGGGGTTTGAAGACTACCGGTCCGGCGAAGAGACGGTGTCAAAGCGCTTCAGTTGCGCATGATCCGGGGCACTGAAGTTGCAATCCGGCAGTGAAGGCTTCGCGCGACAAAGGGCGGCGGCCTATTCCGCCGCTTGCTGTGTCAGCCGTGGGACCGGTTTTTCTTCAATCGGCCAGTGAATGAGCGCGGCCAGAATGCCGAGCACGATCCCGCTCCACCAGACAATGTCATAGGAACCCGTTTCGTCATACAGCTTGCCGCCGAGCCAGACGCCCAGAAAACTGCCAATCTGGTGGGAAAGGAAGACGAAGCCAAAGAGGGTTGCCATGTAGCGCGGTCCGAACATGACCGCGACCAGTCCGGAGGTTGGCGGCACGGTCGACAGCCACAAAATGCCCATGACACCGGAAAAGACCAGCACGGACAGAGGCGTTACGGGCAGCATGATGAACAGGAAGATCGCTACGGCACGGGCAATATAAATCAGGGACAGGAACACAGGTTTGGAATAACGCCCGCCAATATAGCCGGAGGCAAGCGATCCGGCGATGTTGCACAGGCCGATCAGCGCAATGGCCCAGGCGCCCCAGCTCGGATCAAGTCCCTTGTCGGCGATGAAGGGCGGCAGATGCACGGTGATGAAAGCCACATGGAAGCCGCAGACAAAAAAGCCGATGGTCAGCAGCCAGAAGCTGCGGGTTCCAAAGGCTTCGGCAACGGCGCTGGCAAGGTTCTGATCGGCCTCCGGTGCCAAACCCTGTGGCTGGTTCGCCTTTCCCCTTAGCGCAGCTGCAAGAAAGGGGATCAAGGCCATCAGGCCAGCAAAGACCAGAAGCGTGTCCTGCCAGCCGATTGTGGCAATCAGGGTTCCGCCCAGGGGGGCGAACAGGAATTGGCCAAGGGAGCCGGACGCTGTGCCGATGCCAAAGGCCAGGGAGCGCTGTTCGGGGGAGACGGTCCGGCCAAAGGAGGCCAGCACCAGGGAGAAGGATGAAAAGGCAATTCCAAGCCCGATCAGGATGCCGCCCGACAGATGCAGGGCCAGCGGGCTCTGGGCATCGATCATGATGAGGAGACCGCTGCCATAAAGAAGAGCGCCCAGGGTCATGCTTTTCCAGGTGCCGAAGCGGTCGGAAATCATGCCTGCAATGGGTTGCCCGAACCCCCAGACCAGATTCTGGATGGCGATGGCGAGGGCAAAAACCTCCCGGCTCCAGCCCCGGGCTTCCGTCATGGGCTGAAAGAACAGGCCCATGGCAGACCGGGGGCCGAACGAAATCAGGGCGATCAGGCAGCCGCAGACGATGATGAGCGGAATGTTTGGACCTTGGCGGGCCGGCGAAGAAGAAGCCGTCATTCAGAACCTCGAAGGATGGGGTGGGTGCAAGATAGCGGCTCGCGTGAATTGATAAAGTGCAAATTTTTGATCTATCAATCACAAATGGGAATAGGTGAGAGTGAGGATCCTGTCTCTTTTGGGGCAGAACCGGGCCGGGCAGGGCGGGAGCGGCTTGAAACTCTGACTGTCTTTGGTATGTACCGGAAAATGACCTTATCCGGCTTAGGGACCGTCTCTCTTGACAATCGTTTCCGGCGGGATCCCGTGTCGGGCTTTGCCCAAACTGTTTCAGGACTTTGTTGATGGCCATGTCGGTTGACGATTTTGCACCTGCCCACTTTGGCAAGGATGTGGATGATGTTGTCATTCTGGGAGGCGGCTTGGCCGGGCTCTTTTGTGCCCTGAAGCTCAGCCCGCGGCCGGTGACGGTCATCACCAACGCGCCGATCGGCCAGGGAGCGTCTTCGGCCTGGGCCCAGGGGGGCATCGCTGCGGCAATCTCCGAACAGGATTCGGTCGAAAAACACCGGGACGACACCGTCGCAGCCGGCTGCGGCATCTGTGAGGACAAGATTGTCGAGCAGATGACCCGGGAGGGAAATGCCCGGGTGGAGGATCTTCTGTCCTACGGGGTGGCCTTCGACAAGGACCTCGAGGGCCGCCTGCAGTTGGCCCGCGAAGCGGCCCACACCCATAGCCGTGTGGTGCGCGTGCGCGGGGATATGGCCGGCAAGGCAATCATGGATGCGTTGATCACGGCGGTCCGCAACACGCCGTCCATCCGGGTTCTTGAAGGCTATATCGGCGAAAGCTTCTTGGGGGAGGGGCGCTATGTGACGGGTGTACTGGTCCGCCGCCGTGGCGGGCTGTCACGCTTGGCCTTTCCGGCCAAGGCTGTGGTTCTGGCCTCTGGTGGGGTCGGCCATCTCTTCGGCCTGACCACCAATCCCCACGAGGCCAATGGCCATGGCCTGGCCATGGCAGCCCGCGCCGGGGCGGTGCTGGCAGATACCGAATTTGTCCAGTTTCACCCGACCGCTCTTGATGTGGGCAAGGACCCGGCTCCGCTGGCATCGGAAACCCTTCGCGGCGAAGGAGCGGTGCTGGTCAACAAGGCAGGGGACCGCTTCATGGAGGGCGTTCATCCGGATCTGGAACTGGCGCCGCGCGATGTGGTGGCCAGGGCGATCCATGTGGAGATCCAGGCGGAGCGGGGCGCCTTTCTGGATTGCCGGGAGGCGATCGGTCCCCGTTTTGCCGAGTCCTTCCCGACAGCTTTTGCGGCAGCGTCAGCGGCTGGGCTTGACCCGCAAAAGGACCTGCTGCCGGTGGCCCCGGCCGAGCATTATCACATGGGCGGCGTGTTGACCGATGCCAATGGGCGTACCTCGCTGGATGGGCTCTGGGCTGCTGGGGAAGCGGCGGCAACCGGCGCCCATGGGGCGAGCCGGCTGGCCTCCAACTCGCTGCTGGAAGCGGTTGTCTTTGCCTCCAGAATTGCAGAAGACATTCAGGGGCTCATGCCCACCCCGCGCAGCGCCTACTGGAACAAGATGGACGATGCACCTGATCTGCCGAGCCAGCGCAATGTGGACGAGCGCGGGGCCATCTCTGTGCTGCGCACGGTCTTGAGCAAACATGCCGGGGTCGTGCGGGACGCGGACGGGCTGAAATCGGCCCTGGCTGAAATCGCGGCGGCCGAACAGATCTGCGTGCGCCAGTCCATCAGGAACATGATGATTGCCGGAAAGATCATTGTGGCGTCTGCCCTGATGCGGGCAGAAAGCCGCGGTGCTCATTTCCGCAGTGATTTTCCGCAGGAAAATCCCGAACTTGCCAAGCGCTCTTTCACCACTTTGAACGAAGTCGAGGCTCAGACGGCCGAGGTGCTGGGCACGTCTTGACGGCAGGTCCTAATTCCAGCCGCCCGCCTTTGTCTTGTAGAAAATATGCAGGCCGACTTGGCCGAGCTTGTTCATGGACCGCGCCCACCGAGGATTAACATAAGTTGCATGATAGTGGGTCGAGGCGTCGACCATTTTCAGGTAACGCTTGCCGTCCAGAACCTCATGGGCGAGTCGCTTGGCCGTTTTCCAGGCCTCGGGGCTGTTGATCCGGTCCTTGATCCCGTCACAGGCAAAGGAGAACTGGCAGCGGTTGCGCTTGTGGCGGTTCTGATAGACGACCCCGCAGATGGAACTCGGGTAGGAAGGGTTCTTTACCCGGTTGAGCACCACCTGAGCGACGGCCACCTGGCCCTCTTCGCTTTCGCCCCGGGCCTCGAAATAGATCGCTTCGGCGAGGCAGCGCTGCTCTTTCTTTTCGCCGACGGACAGCGGAAGCGGCTTCTGAGCCCACCAATGCGGGTTGTCCGGGTCTTCAGGTGGCGGCAGCTCCTGTTCGTATTTTGCGGCTCCGAACAAGGCGTCGAACGGATCCTTGGTTTCCTTCACGCTGTCCGGAGCATAGGCGGAGACAAGCGAGAAGCTGGCGGCCGCAGCATTGCGGGCCATCATCACCTTTTGCAGATCCATCGGCCCGTCTTCCAGAAGCCCGTCCTTGCTGGCTTCTGTCAGGCGTCTTTCTTCTTCAGGGTCAAGCGGCTCCGGTTTCACAAAGGCCACACGGGGCAGGTCTTCGTGTTTTTTCTCGTTGGAGATCAGGCTGGACATGGCATAGACGTTGCCGGCCGAACGGTCCACCATCTGCCGGTCGGGCGCGAGTGTGATCCGACGGTCCCCCTTGGCGGACGTGTTGGTGACAATTTCCGACGGCATTTCCGTCGGGCGGATGTCCTCGACCACCTGTTTGAGGCCGTAAAGCGCGCGGGGCTTGAAGCCCTTTTCCGCAGAAGTCAGCGTCAGAACAGGGGTATTGGTATAGTCCGGCACGGCCGGGGTGCCCAACTCCAGTTTGGGGGCGATCTTGGAGGTGAAATTGGCCGGTTCAAGCGCCATCATCCAGCGCGGCGTGTCGTTTCGCGCGTTGATCAGGGCAAAGATGTCCTGATTTCCGATGGTGCCGCCAATACCGAAAAAGACAACAGGGCTCGCCAGAAGCACGTGTTTTAACCGGCGCATGCGGGCACGGGCCGGGCCGTCTTTGTGTTTCACAGCAGAAGTAAACCGCTTTCTGGTGCGGGGTCTTGGGCCAAACATACGCAGCCAACTCCAACTCGTTCCACACCGCCGCGATGGGCTTGGCGGTGAGTGCTAACGCCCTGTCAACGGGCGTGCTTGAATTGAGAATGTCTGCTTAACCTTGAAAGTCCGTTAATGGAGTTGTGATTGGCCTGTATTCGCCAATTTTTTTCTAAAAGCCCGAAAATCATGGTTAATCTTGTGGTGGTTCGCTCTCTGATCACGAAGGCTTTACTTGGGTATTTCTTTAAAGAAAACTTAACGCAAGGTGCCGGAATGGGTCTGGGCCGGTCTGGCCACAGCCGTAAGGCTGTCCAGTCCAGCCCGGAAAAAGGGGCGCAGCCCCGCATCTCCGTTTCAGGATCGCAGCGCTGTCGTCAGTCGAGCGGCATGATGAAAGGCGTGCCTTCAAAGGCGTTTGCCCCCCGGCCGATGCCCCGGATGGCATCGATCATGCGCCCGTTGCGGCCCAGCAGCTTGTCGGCCATGGCCACGATCCGGGCATTGGGGGTGGCCGACGGGGACCGCTCGCGCAGCAAGGAGGCCAGCCGGTACTCATCCGAATCGGGCGTCAGGGCACAGGCGGCCACATAGGCCCCGGCGGTGGAGCGGCTGATACCCGCCCAGCAATGGATCACCAGCGGCGCTTTCCGGTCCCAGGCACCGGCAAAGTCGATCAGCGCCTGAACATGGGTCTCGTTGGGCGGGGTCAGATTGGCGATTGGCTCCACGATGTCATTGAAGGCCAGAAACAGGTGCCGGCCGGGATCCACACCTGCCGGGGTGGACACTGCCATTTCCGCATTGATCAATGTGACAACGGATTTCGCCCCGGTCCGGGCGACCGTTTCGTTCAGTTTGGAAAGAGAACACACGTGCAGCATGGCGGAACCGGTTTCGTTTGTGTCCATAAAACTAGTCACCTGACTCTGGAGTTCGTCTCATGCCCCGGCACGCTCCGAACGAACTTCAGAGTCAAGGAGGTGACAAGCAAGGTTATGTTTCTAGTGTGGTTTTCGAATTTGAAACCCGCTCCGGAAGTTGCTGCGAATATGAAGCACATTTCAAATTCACCAAATTAGGGCCTTTGTCCGCAAAGTCACGCCTTTGCACGTTTGCTCCCGCGAGCTGTTTCGCGCTCACGCAAGGTTTCCAGCGCATGGAAGCGTTCCAGAAACAGCTCCTGAGCTTTGGCGACGGGAAGCGGTTTCAATCCATAGCGCAGCTTTCCCGTGCTGTCCGATTGAAAGCCTCTGGGGCGGCCAAAAATCTTGGCGGCTTCCATATCATCGAAGCCGGCCAGTTCAACCGCTTCAAAATAGGCACAGATGATATCGGCCCGCTTGGCCAGCTTCTTCACGGTCTGTGGGATCTCCGCGGGCAGGCCGAAGCGCACATGAACGGCAGCCTGAAGACGCCCTTCAACGGCCTTGTAGGCTTCACCGATCACCGCCTTGAACGGCGAGATCATGTCGCCGATCACATATTCGGGGGCATCATGCAAAAGCACCGCCAGACGCCAATGGGCGGGCAGGTCCGGTTTCAGCTTAAGGGCAATGTCTTCGACAATCAGGGAATGTTCGGCAACAGAAAAGGCATGGTCGCCATTGGTCTGCCCGTTCCAGCGGGCGACCCGGGCAAGCCCGTGGGCAATGTCGGAGATCTCCACATCCAGGGGCGAGGGATCCAGCAGATTAAGACGCCTGCCGGACAACATGCGTTGCCAGGCGCGGGGAGGCTGATCGGGGCGGGCTGTGGGCATCGGTCCTGAATGTCGTGAGTGGCACTATCCGTCCGCTGCGGCCGTCTCAGGCCAGGTAAACGCCGCCCAATCGGGGATGCTGACCTGAATCTCCACGCCGCCGCAGTCAAGAGGGGTGCCGTTTTCCTTGGCCTGAGCCGCCTTGTCAAGCCGCACCACCGCCAGCGCAAGGGCGCTGTCTCCGGTGACAGCCGACGAGCCGATCGCGCCGATGGCCTTGCCATCCGCCGTCACGGGGGTTCCCATCTCCGGCAGGGCGCTTTTTGCGGCCGCTTTCAAGAACCGCTTGCGGGCGGTGCCCCGGTGGTGCACCCGAGAGACCACTTCCTGGCCGACATAACAGCCCTTGGTGAAGGAGACACCGCCCAGCTGGTCGAGGTCGACATCATGGGGAAAGAGGTCGGAATAGACATAGTCCTTCAGGCCCTCGGGCACGCCGAGGGCAATCCGGTGCCTGTCATAGGCTGCAAGGGGGAGTGTATCTGCGCCTGAAGACTGAGCAAACAGATCCGCCGGACCGACCACGCGCCGTCCGAGCGCAGGCAAGCGCGGATCGGGCAAATCAACGCGTGCGCCGGGCGCTTCTGCTGCGCCGTCCCAGAGCGCGAACACGGTCATCTCAGGGGCTTCCAGCGCCAGATCAACCTTGGCCCGCAGCCGGTAGAAGCTCAGCCGTTTTAGAAGATCTGCCGCGATGGCCGCAGGCGCGTCTAGCAGATAGCCGTCCCCGGTGTTGTAAATCAGGAAATCGAACAGGATCTTGCCCTGGGGCGTCAAGAGAGCTGCAGAAGAAGCGCCTGTTCTGTCCGTCTCCTCCAGATCGGCCGTCACCAGGTTCTGCAGGAAATGATGGGCCTCATCCCCGGCAACGCGGATCAAGGCACGGTCGGTCAGGTCAACGGTCTTGGCGTCGGTCTTGGTGGCGGTCAAGGGGGCGCTCCTTATGGGCTCAGAGGACGCAGGTCTTGACCGGCGAAATAAGTGTTTTGGGACAGGAGGGCAAGGCCGGGATTTCTGAAGACGGATCTGGTCCTTTGCGGGCAGCCCGCGTATAAGCCCGGAAGCATACTCACCCCTGACCCAGCCGAAGCCGGAGGAAGCCCATGAGCGAGACCTATGACCTGATCCTGAAAGGCGGAACCGTCGTCAATCAGGATGGTGAGGGCCAGCGTGATGTGGCCATCCGTGACGGGCGGATTGCCGGGATCGGCACTTTTGAGGGCCCCCAGGCGGAGCGGGTGATTGAGTGCACCGGGCTGCATGTTCTGCCCGGTGTCATGGACACTCAGGTGCATTTCCGCGAGCCTGGGCTGGACCACAAGGAAGATCTGGAATCAGGCTCGCGCGCGGCCGTCATGGGTGGGGTGACGGCGGTCTTTGAAATGCCGAACACCAATCCGCTGACCACGTCGGAAAGCGCACTGGCGGACAAGGTCAGGCGCGGCCACCACCGCATGCATTGCGATTTTGCCTTCTGGGTCGGTGGCACCCGGGACAATGTGAAAGACATTCCCGAACTGGAACGCCTGCCTGCGGCGGCAGGCATCAAGGTCTTCATGGGCTCGTCGACCGGGGACCTTCTGGTGGAAGATGACCAGGGCGTGCGCGACATCCTGTCGGCGACCCGGCGCCGGGCGGCCTTTCATTCCGAAGACGAGTTCCGGCTGCGGGCGCGCCAGGGCGAGCGGATCGAGGGGGACCCAAGCTCCCATCCGGTCTGGCGCGACGAGATCGCGGCCCTGCAATGCACCCAGCGCCTGGTCGGCATTGCCCGGGAAACGGGGGCGAAGATCCATATCCTGCACCTGTCCACCGCCGAAGAGGTCGACTATCTGATCGCTCACAAGGACGTGGCCTCCATTGAAGTGACCCCCCACCACCTGACCCTGACGGACGAGGCTTACAAGCGCCTCGGGACCCTGGTGCAGATGAACCCTCCTGTGCGTGCGCCCCGGCATTCGGAAAAACTGTGGTGGGGCCTGGAACAGGGCATTCTGGACATTTTCGGATCCGATCACGCGCCGCATCTTCTGGAAGAAAAGCAGAAGCCTTATCCCGCATCGCCCTCCGGCATGACCGGGGTGCAGACCCTGGTGCCGGTCATGCTGGATCATGTGAACAAGGGGCGCTTGAGCCTCGCGAGGTTCGTGGACATGACCAGCGCAGGCCCGGCCCGCCTGTTCCAGCCTGCGCGCAAGGGCCGGATTGCCGTTGGCTATGACGCCGATTTCACGGTTGTTGACATGAAACGGACAGAGACTATTCGCAACGAATGGATCGCTTCCAAATGCGGCTGGACCCCCTATGACGGCAAGGACGTTACCGGCTGGCCCGTGGGCACGATTGTGCGCGGTCATCAGGTGATGTGGGAGGGCGAGCTGACGGCCCCGTCCGAAGGCGAAGCGGTGATTTTTCAAGATGGTGTGTCCAAAAAGTAACCTGACGTAGCGTTTTCAAAGTCAGAAGACGGGGTGCGATCCGCCTACGGGGCTCGGCATGCTGGATCGTCGGGCGTGTTGTGACGGTTCCAAACAATTTGTGATGTGAATGACAGTGGCCGGCTGGCTAGGATGTCAAGCTGGATGGGCGGTCAGGTCTGGAAACAAATGGGTAACCGTGTTTCCTAACCTGATCTCAAATCGTTACAGGTCATAGTTCCCTTGGGTAAAGGGTTTTCGTTGAGCTTTTGGGTTTTGCGTTGGGGAGCTCCGGGATGTTGTTTGGAATGTTTCATATATTGCGCACCGGTCCGGCTGGCCGGCTTTTCACCGCCGCGGCCATGTCCATGGCCGTTGTCACCGCTGCTTCGGCGCGCGATACAGCGCCTGAGACTGGCGCCGAGCAAGCGCCCGAAGCGCCGCTTCATATGCTGGTGTCGCTGAAAGAGCAGAACATCCGGGTGTACCGGGGACTGGATCTGATTGAAGTGTCGCCGATTTCCTCCGGCAAGCGCGGTCACAGTACGCCGACCGGGGTGTTTTCGATCCTGGAAAAGCGCCGCAAGCATTTCTCCAATCTCTATGACAATGCGCCGATGCCGTTCATGCAGCGCCTGACCTGGTCGGGTGTGGCGCTTCATGTGGGCAAACTGCCCGGCTATCCGGCCTCCCATGGCTGCATCCGTCTGCCGCGCCCCTTTGCCAAGTCGCTCTATTCCATGACGGAGCGGGGCGTGCAGGTGGTTGTGACAAAGGGCGAGGCGGCGCCGCAAAGTGTGCGCAGCCCCGCATTGCCTCAGCCCTATGCGCCAGCCACGGAGGTGGCGAGCCTGTCCGGCAAGACAATTGAGTCGGACCCGGCCCTGCGCGGGGCCATCCGCCCGGCCGCGCTCCAGGCGCCGCTGACAGTTGCCCAGCCGGACAATCCCCATTTCGACCGTCCGCTGCGAATGATCATTACGCCGCAAAAGCCGCCCAACAAGGTGAAGGTGCTGCAGCGGCTGTTGAACAAGCTCGGCTATGAGGCCGGTCCAGTGGACGGTGTTGCGGGCCGCAAGACCCGGGCTGCCATCCGCCTTTATCAGGAAGGTGCCGAGCTGCCGGTCACCGGCAACATCACAGATGGGCTGACCGCGCGCCTTTTTGCCGAAGCCGGCTATGAAAAGCCTCAAAACGCGATGCTGCGTGTGCGCCGGAAGTTCCGGGACATTTATTCCGCTCCAGTCACCATCAAGGACATCGATCAGGAAATCGGCACCCATGTCTTCACCGCGCTTGGCTTTGAGCAGGGCGATACAACAGTCGAGTGGATTGCGGTGTCGGCGGAAGGGGAGCGCGGCGGCACAGCCGAGGACGTTTTGAACCGGCTTGAGATCTCCGCAAAAGTGGCGGTTGACCTGTCCCGGATGCTGACCCCCGGCACATCGCTGACGGTGACTGACCGCAGTTACAAGCGCAATACGGGACTGGGCACGGATTTCGTGGTCATTACCCGCTAAAGGACCGGACCCGTCCGCAGCACGAACAGCCCCCGCAACTTGCGGGGGTTTTTATTATCCGGATAAGCGCAGTTTTTCCTGTCAGCGTCACCAAATTGTCGTCTGCTTGCCGTATCGCAGGGCAATTCAGTCGCGCGATGACTCGGGAGAAAGTAATGGCGCAGAGCACGCTCACAGCTTCGAAGAAACGTCTCAAGAATGCGGTGCACCGTTCGGAGGCAACATCCCGGGAAGGGATCTTGGAGCGCCTCTTCACCTTCGCTTTCAAGGGGCTTGTCTATCCGCAGATCTGGGAAGATCCGGATGTGGACATGCGGGCCTTGCGGCTGACACCCGAGTCCAAAATGATTGCGATCGCGTCCGGCGGCTGCAATGTGATGTCCTATCTCACCGCCAACCCGGCCGAGATCACCGCCGTTGACCTGAACCGGGCCCATGTGGCGCTGGGCCGCCTCAAACTGGCCGCTGCCAAGCACTTCCCCAATTACGAAACCTTCTACCGGTTCTTCGGTGAAGCCGATGAAAAGGCCAATGTGGCCGCCTATAACCGGTTTTTGAAAGACAATCTCGATCCAGAGACGATTGCCTACTGGGAAGGCCGGGATCTGGCCAATTGGGGCCGCAAGCGCATCACCCTGTTCTCCCGCGATCTCTACCATCACGGACTGCTCGGCTATTGCATCGGGGTTGGCCATCTGGTCGCCCGCCTTTACGGGATCGATCCGAAACATATGGTCAAGACCCGGTCCCTGGAAGAACAGCGCAGCTTCTTCGACAGCGCCTTGGCGCCGCTCTTCGACAAGCGCCTGGTGCGCTGGGCGACGTCAAAGAAAATGTCTCTTTATGGCCTCGGCATTCCGCCAGCGCAGTATGACGCGCTCGTGTCCGCCAATGCGGACGGAAATATGTCCGCGGTGCTCAAGGAACGGCTGGAGAAACTCGCCTGCGACTTTTCCATGAAGGACAACTATTTCGCCTGGCAGGCCTTTGGCCGGGGCTATGCGCCCAAGACTCAAGAAACCACCGGGGAATCCGGCCCGCTGCCGCCCTATCTGAAGCGCGATCATTTTGAAGAGATCCGCGAACGGGCCAGTCGGGTGCGGGTTCTGAACCGGAACTTCACCGAACATCTCCAGTCCGTCGATGAGGGATCTCTGGACGCTTATGTGCTGCTCGATGCCCAGGACTGGATGACCGATCATCAGCTCAACGCTCTCTGGTCTGAAATCACCCGCACGGCCCGCCCGGGCGCACGGGTGGTGTTCCGCACCGCTGCTGAGCCGACCTTGCTGCCCGGCCGTGTGGCCGACGAGATCCTGGACCGCTGGACCTATGAGGAAGAGGAAAGCCTGGAGCTTGGCCGTCAGGACCGCTCCTCCATCTATGGTGGTTTCCACCTTTATGTGTTTAACGGCTGAGACGCGGTACGGGACAAGGCATGACGGGAGCGGTTGAAACGGCAAAGCTGATGGACGCTGTCTATCGCCATCAGCGCCATGTCTATGATTTCACGCGTAAATATTATCTTCTGGGACGGGACCATCTGATTGCCCGGCTGGACCCGCCCCGCCAGGGGGTTGTTTTGGAGCTGGGCTGTGGCACCGGGCGCAACCTGATTGCAGCGGCGAAAAGACATCCCGATGTGCGCTTTGTCGGTCTGGATATTTCCAGGCACATGCTGGAAACGGCGGAAAAGAACATCGCCAAGGCCGGGTTGAGCGACCAGATCACCTTGATCGAAGGGGATGCGGCTGACCCGGAGGCCACGTCGGCCAAGGCAACCGGTGTCGTTGCCTTTGACCGGGTGTTTTATTCCTACACCTTGTCGATGATCCCGATCTGGCGCGAGGCGCTGGCGGCCGGGGCTGCCCGGCTTGCAACGGGCGGACGAATCCATGTGGTTGATTTCGGTCAGCAGAAAGGCCTGCCCGGCTGGTTCCGCAAACTGCTCTTTGCTTGGCTGAGATCCTTCCATGTAACGCCACGGGCTGGTCTGGAAGAGGAATTGCGCGAGTTGGCGGACCGGACCGGCTGCAGACTGGAGGCAAGACCGCTTTACCGGGGCTATGCCGACTATGCGGAGCTCCACAAGGCTCCCTGAAAGGGGGAGATTCTGTGCTGTTGCGCGGCTGCGGGGGCGTGCAGAAGCAAAGACGCGCCGGTCCGTCAGGGGCTTTCCTAGTCCCCGGCGACAAAATAATGCAGGGTGCCATCCGGGCCAATTCCGACCCGGTAGAACGTCCAGGCACCGAATTCTTCCATCTCCGCAAAATCCCCGGCTGTGATGATCCGGAACATTTCCACCTTCTGGTCCGGGCGCAGGCTAGACAGGGGATAGCGGGCGAAATAGGGCCAGACATACATTTCCTGAGGGGTGCCGGCATCGACATGGAGAAAACCTGCATCAAGCACATCCGCCAGGATCGCCAGGATCTCGAAGCCCTCGCCATCGCCGGAACTGGATTTCAGGAAATCGATGGGGTCGCCGGTGTCTCCAAAGGAGAGGGTGGGCGGCAATTCATTGCTTTCCAGCACCATGCGCAGCCGGTCCATGCTGCCGGACAGGGCGGCTTCGGTCAGTTGTGCATGCATGCGGGCCACCGGCTTCGGCAGCATCGACGTGTTGTAAAGAACCGGCGGCGGGGCTGCGTCCTCGGCCTGCCGGGCCGAACCGTTTGCGCTGGGCCCGTCCCCGGGTTCCGTTTGCGCCGGATCGGCCTCGGTCTGCGGGCCGCTCAGATGTGCATCGGGGATCGGCGGCGCCTGGGTCGTGTCCTGGGGAGCGATGGGAATGGTCTGTATGGTAACGGTCTTTGCAGTTGCCACCTCCGTGCAAAGGCCGAGCACCAGAGCCACCGCCAAAATCGTCCGTCCCATCGTGAACTCCTGAACACTGTTTCCGCTCATCGGTATGCCCCACAGGGTCATTCCTTAAACAATTCATGGCAGGGTTGGAACCGGGAGAGAGGAATTTCCCGGTCAAGGATGAGCGAGAAGGGCCGGCTGTGACCGTTTTGGAATATGTGCTGATCGGATATTTCGTCGGCATTCTCACAACCGCTCCGGTGGGGCCGGTCAATGTCATGGCAATTCAGAACGCTGCGCGCGGTGGCTTCAACCACGGGGTGTTTGTTGGTCTGGGCGCCGTTCTGGCTGATACGCTCTTTGCCATTGTTGCGATCTTTGGTGTGTCTGCCATCACCAATTTTGTCGAAGGCCAGCTCAGCCTGATCGAGTTTGCGGGCGGTGCGCTGCTGATCGTGTTCGGGCTCAAGATCTGGCACACCCATACTCATCTGGATGCGCAGGGCAATGGCCGCGACCATGGCTTTTTGACCGACGCAACAGCCGCATTCTTCATGGCAGTCACCAATCCGGGAACGATTTTCGCCTTTGCTGCGATCTTCGGGGTGCTGGGGGATTTTCGCCCGGTCCATGGCGACCATCTCGGCTCGCTGATGATGGTCGCTGGCGTTGCATGCGGAGCAACATCCTGGTGGGTCGGGGTATCGGCGGTGGTAACCTATTTCAAGGCCAGGATTGACGAACGCTGGCTGGACCGGGCCAACCACATTGCCGGTGCGGTCCTGATTCTGTTCGGTGTGACCATTTATATAAAACTGGCTGTGTATGGCAGCAGCCATGCTTCCGGCATCTGGACGCATTGAAGCAAAAAGGCCGGTGACCCAGCCTCATTGCATCTTGTTGTCAGTCTGCCAGGACTATTGCAGCACCCGGTTGACCGTGTAGTCGCCCTGGAGGATCCGGTCCGGCAGACCTTCAGCCAGCTTGGCGACGGCATCTTCCCCGTATGCTGCGACAAGGTCGGCAAGGGCGGTGAACATGGCAGCATGGGCGACAGCGTCCGCATCCACCCCGTTGGCAATGGCTTCGGCCCAGGCATCGGAAATAAAGCCGAGAGCAGCACGTCTGATGTCTTCGTCTTCGGCGAACTCGGCATCCATTGCCGCTTCTGCATGATCGTCGTTTATCATTCGTATCCTTACCGGTCTGTCCCGAACCTTTGGGAGCAACTTTTGCGTGTCCCTGTCTCGAATCTCATGACCTGATCCTAGCACGGTGTGTCGCGCTGATAAGCAACCGTGAACACAAACTTAACGTCCACCCACAAATTTCATCCAAAAGGTTTACCAAGTCGTAACGATTGCGGCTTTTTTGCCCGGATTATCTGCCATACCGGCTGGTGACGTCGGTGATAATGGTCTCACCTTCGGTCAAATACTGTGCCATTGCGATACGCGCGGAGCCGGTACACTCTCTGTAAGCAACTGAGAAACCACGGTAACCCTGATTGAACCGCTCAATGAAACGGCGGCGCCGGTTTTCATTAACCGTTTCTGCATCCAGAAAGTCTTCCATCCGGTCCCGCCAGCTCGGAACGTCGGTTTCCCGGCATAAAGGGCGTAAGAAATGGAGTGCGCCGAAGATTTCTGCCAGCCGCATCAGTTGCGGTTCGAAGGGCGGTGCATCGCTCCCAGTTTCCTGCGCCACTGCAACCTGTGGCGGACATGCCAGGACAAGGCCTGTCAACACAAGGCAGAGGCACAACACTGCAAGGAGGCGATTTGCGGTCATGGACGGATCATGCGCATGGGGACGGGGGCTCTGCAAGCGCTCTTGCGCAGTGATCCCAAGAATTGCGCGATTGAAAGAATGGGCACGCAGCCCCTTTTTGAAAAACTCTGCGTCTTGGATGGTGCCGAAACACAGCCTATCCTGCGGCCTCCAGGTGGGCTGGGTCCCGCATAATCTCAGCGGCCAATGCCTCTGTGAGCACCCGCCGGTGCGGGTAATACCAACCTCACTAGCTAGGAACCGATCTGACGGTGTTTGGGGACTGTTCGGCAAGGAGCAGGTTGCAGGGCGATATGGTTTATCGTTCAAAACCTGGGACGCAGCTGAACAGTCCTCAAACACAGTCTCGGTGGCCTGGTCCGGCCCGCCGGACTGCGTTGCGCCGCTTGAACGGCCAACCAGGCCGTCCTGCGCAACGCGCCTTGCCGGCCAATCCGGACCAGCGCCATCAGATGGGGTTCTATCTATTCAGGTTGGTATAAGTGGCGCCGGATGCGTTCAGGGGTGCCCGGTGTTGTCAGCAAGGTGTCCAGCTCCTGCGGGCCAAACCAGGCGGCAGCCGTCGCGTCGTCCGCAGCCGCAGGCGTTCCGCTTGTCAGCTCTCCGCAAAAGATCGTCAGGATGAAATGGGTCACGACGGTCCCCGTTTCGTCCCTTTGAATGGAATCGAAAGTTTCCACGGGGACGCCGAGGGCCGCCCGGACACCGGTTTCCTCCAGAAGCTCCCGCTCGGCCGCCTCCAGAAGGGTTTCGCCAAGCTCGATTACGCCCCCGGGCAGGCTCCAATGGTCCTTGAAAGGGGGCTTGCCCCGTTTGATCAGCAGGGCCTTGCCTTGCTGGTGGCATAGAACGCTAACGGCTGCACGGGGCGCATCTGGATAGAACCGGGACATGACGTAAGTGCTGCATTTCCTGAGGGCGTTTCACGCTCAGGCGAACAGAGCATCGATTTCCGCTTGCGCCCCATCGCCTTCGTGTTGTGTAGCTTCCGGTTCAACATGACCGTGAATGACGGCGCCAGCAAGAGCAATCAGAGGCTTGATCTCGTGGGTTGCCCGGCTGGCAATGTCCGACGCAATCTCCGTCGGACTGGAAGCCTCTCGTATCTGGGTCTGAATGTCGCCGACAAGGGCGTTGATATCGGACACATGAGCTTCCAGATATTCACGCAGATAGACTGGGGCAGCGGAATAGGCCTTGATGGCGAGCGCCTTGTCCTTGAAGGTGGAATTTTCAAAATGGCCTTCATAGTCAAGGGGTTGCCAGTCCAGCACATCTTCGGCGCAGTCGGGCATGTCTGGAAGCATCTCAAGAAGCATCATGACTTCGTTGAAATGGTTCAGATAGTCAGTCGCAAGTCCGGTCTGGGGGTTGATGTTTGCCTGTTCCAGCCGTCCGGCTGCCAGATCTCCGGCGCCCAAAACTGGATCCAAACATTCCATTCTTACCCCCTTATTATTGACTTCGCCGACAGGCTACTTCTTTTTTGTTTCCAATTGCCTAACTTGGTGGCAGTTCAATCGTCTCTCTACGTTGCGAATCGCCAGCAGTATAAAGTGAAGTCCGGAGAAGCCAGATGTGTGGTCGACTTGCCCTTACGACACCGCCTGACGCTGTGCGGGAGTTCTTCAGCTACACCGATCAACCGGACTTTCCGCCGCGCTACAACATTGCGCCCACCCAGCCTTTGGCCACGGTCCGCCATGAATATGGCCAGCGCCGGTTTCATCTGGTGCGCTGGGGGCTTATTCCGTCCTGGGTCAAGGATCCGGCAAGCTTTACGCTCCTGATCAATGCACGGGCGGAAACCGCTGCTGAAAAGCCGTCTTTCCGGGCGGCCATGCGCCATCACCGCTGCCTTGTTCCCGCGTCCGGCTTTTATGAATGGCGGCGCACTTCAGAGGGAAAACAGCCATTCTGGATCCGGCCGGCCGATGGCTCCCTGATGGGCTTTGCCGGACTTTGGGACACCTGGTCGGACCCGGATGGCGGCGATATGGACACCGGCGCAATCCTGACGATCCAGTCCAATCGAATGATGTCCGCGATCCATCACCGCATGCCGGTGATCCTGAAACCGGATGCCTTTGAGGCCTGGCTGGACACGGCCCATGTGGAGACACGCGAGGCCTGCAAGATGCTGCAGCCCGTCGAAGACGATTTTCTGGTTGCCGATCCTGTGTCCACGCGGGTGAACAAGGTGGCCCATGATGATGCGGATGTGCAGCGGCCGGTCGCGCCTGGAGACATGGCCGTGCCGCCAAAGCCGGTTTCACGCAAGAAACCCTCCGGTCAGGCAGAGGACAGCCAGCTGGATCTGTTTTGACCGCTGCCGGTGCGCACAAAAATCCGTGCAATGCCATGGCAAGCCGGATAGGAGAGGGCGCTTCCAGCAAGGAAAGACAATGACCGACAAAGACAAAAGCGCCCCTGAACCGGATGAGGACGGGGATGACGATCTGCTGGCCGAGGCCTATAACAGGGGGTTGAGCTTGCAGAAATCCGGTGATCTGGCGGGGGCGGAAGCAGCCTTTCGCAAGGTATTGGAGCTTGATCCTGAAGATTCCGGCGGCGCAAGCGTCCGCCTGGCTGCGATCGGGGCGGAGGCCGCCCCGTTGAAAATGCCGGATGCCTATGTGGCGACCCTGTTTGATCAGCATGCGGATGTCTTTGACGAGATCCTGGTGGATCAGCTCGGTTATTGTGTGCCCCTGCAGCTGCAGGAGCTTTTGAAGCGGCTGGACCTTGGGCCGTTCGCACGGCTTCTGGATCTGGGCTGCGGCACGGGGCTGACCGGCCTGGCTTTGGCCGATTGCACCAGCCACCGGACCGGCGTGGACCTGTCGGAGCGGATTGTGGAGCTCGCCTATGACCGGGAGGTCTATGAAGATCTTTATGTGGGCGAAGCAGTTGAGTTTCTTCAGGAGTTCGAAGACGAGGACGGCTCCCGCCCGGTCTGGGACCTGATCGCGGCAACCGATGTGTTGCCGTATTTGGGGACGGTTGAGCCCTTTCTGGAGGCAGCGGCCCGGCGGCTGGCGCCCCAAGGTTATCTGGCCTTTTCCACCGAGACGCTTTCCGAAGAGGTGCTTCAGGGGCAGCCCTTCATGGTCGGGCCAAAGAGCCGGTTTGCCCACCGGGAAATGTATATCCGCAGCGCGCTTGAGACAGCTGGTTTTGACTGCCTGGCTATGGACCCGATCACGGTGCGCCTGGAAGATGGCGCTCCGGTTCCGGGCCATCTTGTGGCCGCGCAGCTGCGTTGATACAGGTCCCGCTTGGGAGAAGCTGGTAGAACACCTATTGGAAGGGGCAGCGTCAGGCGCTGCCCCTTCCGTGTCAGTCCAGCTTTTCCAGGATCATGTGCGGCGTGCCATCCGACAGGCGGTTCACCGCCCTGCCATCTGCACGCAGGAGACAGCTCACCCGGCTGCGGAAGGCGGAAAAACTGTCGAATGTGACCACATCCACCGGTGCGTCGAATTGCACCGTCACCCGGTAGCGCTCCCCACCGGCGGCCTTGGACAGCGCCATGACTTCTCCGGTAAAGGGCTGGTTGAGATAGGTACCGCTCACCCGGTCGCCGACGGCGAACGCGAGCTGGTTGGGCCGTGCGGCCGCAGCGCTCGCCGTGTTCCAGTCCCGGAACCCATGCTGGGCGGAGACCAGTTCCAGTGCCGCGCTGTGAGACAGGTTCTGGCCACTGGCGGCCAGCGCCTTGCGCAGCCGTTTGGCCTGGGATTTGAGAGCATCAACACTTAACTGTGTCATTGCTTTACCTTTCAAGAAAGGCAGGGCAAAGGCTGGTTGCCTTCGAGGGGGCCCGCATTGCCGTCAGCCTGCACATGCTTGTGAAGGTTGGCTGTCATCGAAGCCTGGCTTCGTGAGGGGATTTCACCTTGGCACAGGCCTGCGGGCGGCTGGCTCCCCTTGCACCGCCTCTCCATGTAGGTGGCGGGGGACGGTCTGTCAACGACCCAAAAAAGAAGCCGCAGGCGCGGCTTCAGGAGAGGGAGGTTTTTGATGACACCGGGCGGAATTCAGCCCGATGGCAGGTGTGGCAGCAGAGGGGTGGGCCGCTGCCACGGGTCTACAGGGTTGGGGGTTCCCTGAAGCTCGTCAGGTCTGGATCAGGCGCTTGAGGAGTTCGACCTCCTGCGCAAGGGCCTTGTCCTTGTTGACCATGTCTTCGATCTTGCGCACCGCATGCAGGACGGTTGTGTGGTCCCGGTTGCCAAAGCGGCGGCCGATTTCCGGCAGCGACCGTCCGGTCATCACCTTGGCGATATACATGGCGATCTGCCGCGGGCGGACCAGCGTGCGGGCCCGGCAGGATGACAGAAGGTCGGCCTTGGTGACGCTGAAATGCTTGCACACAACTTGCTGGATCTCTTCCACCTTGATGCTGCGCGGCTCGCCGATCCGGACCAGGTCATGCAGGGTCTTTTCCGCCAGATCCATGGTCACCGGCTGTTTGGTCAGCTGGTTGTGGGCGAACAGGCGGTTGAGGGCGCCTTCCAGATCCCGGGCGGAAGAAATCACGTAGCGGGCGATATAGTCGGCCACTTCGTCCGGCACGGAAAAACCCGGATGGGTGCGCCGTGCAGAATTGATCCGCTTTTTCAATATGTCGTGCCGCAGGGCATAATCTGTTGCCTGGATGCCAACAACTTCCCCGCCCTGGATGCGCCGCATGATGTTTGCGCTCAGCGTGCCGAGTTCCTCGGGACCGCGGTCCGCGGCCATGATGATCTGCTTGGGCGCTTCCATCAGCATTTCCAGCGTCTTGCCGAATTCCTCGTGGGCCTGCTTGCCATGGAGGAACTGCAGGTCGTCGACGAGCAGAAGATCAATCGACTTCATGGCCTGGCGCAGCACCGGGAACGCAGGCGTGCGCAGGGCCGGAACCAGATGGTACATGAAGAATTCTGCGGAAAGATAGGCCACCCGTCGCCCGGTTTTGCGGGCTTCATTGGCCGCTGCCTGCAGCAGATGGGTCTTGCCGATGCCGGTGGCCGAGTGCAGGAACAACAAGTCCAGCGTCCCGTCATGACCGACAGCCATCTGGCGCACTGCGGAGCAGGCCAGGCTGTTGGAGGCCCCTTCGGCAAAGGCTTCGAAGGTCAGTTTCGGGTTGAGCGCCGTGCCGCTCAGGAATTCGGTGGCCGCTTCATCGCCGCTGTCAGCAAGGCAGGGGATAGCTGCGGAACTGGTGGATGCGCCGAATTGCGGCGTGCTGGCAAACGGGGCGGACCGGCCGCTGATCCGGCGGGCAGTGATGGCCTTGGGAGGCTGGGTGACATTGAGCTGGCGCGGCCGCAGCGCACCGCGGACCGTCAGTTCGACGCGGGTGATATCGTCTACTTCGCGTTTCCAGAGGCCGACGAGTTTCTTTTCGTAATTGTTTTGAATCCAGTTTTTCAAGAAGCGTGTAGGAACGGAAAGACGGACGGAATCGCCGACGGTTTCCTCATGTTTCACGCGTCCGAACCAGTTCGAAAACACATCTTCGCCGAGTTCGTTTCTCAATTCTTTCTTTACACGATCCCAATGATCCAAACTCGCCAAGTTCTGAACCTGCATTGTGGCCTCCATGTAAGAGAACGTTGGGGCGATCTCTCCGTGCACTGTCGTGGAGCTGTCTTGTGACAATGTCGCTCCGTTGCTTTTGTTCGGTCTTGCAACCGGGTGGCTTGTTTACGCCGATGAAGCTACGTTAACCTTTCGCTTACTATAATTTCAAATAGCTTATTCTTATGAGGTCATAGACCCTTGGTATTGTAACTTCTTGTGATGAATTGATGTCTGAACGCAGTAATTACTTGGCAGAACTTACTAATCATCGCTCTCAGAACTTGCCGAAAGCCCCGAGGAAGAAGTTTCTGTCTCCGCAGTTTTACCTCTGCCTTCTGGCTTGAAGTCAGTTTTAATAAAAATTTTACTTGTGAGAAATTTTTCCGGGAGTTTTCAAAAGCTTGTTGCGGTTTTTGTGAAATTCTTCAAGGAACATCCACTGAAATCTCTGAAAAATCAGCGATTTTTACCTAGGATGCCGCAAAAGTGGCCTCCGCACGTTCTTTGTCTGCGCAAAAGAGGCCCCGGATTGCGGCGCTGTCAGACAGGTTTCGTCCGGAAGTCGGGGATAAATCGGAGGCTGGTGCGGCGCGCACGGGCTCGGGAGAAGAGCTGCGGAGAGCGGCCTAAAGCCAAGTTTTGCCAGAAGGCTGCCTGCAGTTCCTCACAAAGAGATCAATATCGGCTCCACTGCCCGCTTGACAGGGTTATCCCCAGTCAAGCCGGATTCGGAAGATGGTGTCCAAATTTCGCTCTTGAAAGAAACCGTCTGCCAGTCATTGGTCCCGGCGACCCGCATGGCGGCATATGGGCGAAGGTGACTACTTCCAACACTCCAAGATCAGATCAGTAAAAGCGCCTCCAGATCTGTTCTGCGTCCATGCACTGTCACTCCGTAAGACGAACGCTTGGCAGGATAAAGACAGTGCTGATCAGAGCTGGAGGCAAACCGGCCTTGTCTGGCATTATAGAGTCTGACGACGCCGGGACACGCCTGGAGCATCGTGCAGACTTGTCGCACGATGCTCCAGGCCTGTGATCGAACCGGGAGAGGCAGCGTTAAAGGATACGGCCGGGATTCAGAAGGCCCTTCGGGTCCAGGTCGTGTTTGATCCGGCGCATCAGGGCCAGTTCCACCTCGGATTTCACATCTGACAGGAGGGGGCGCTTGAGGCGGCCGATGCCATGTTCGGCGGAGATGCTGCCGCCGTATGCCTGCACGATCCCGTGGACGATGGCATTCATCTCGTCCCACTGGGCAAGATAGGCGTCCTTGTCTGCGCCCACGGGCTGGCTGACATTGAAATGAATATTGCCGTCGCCAATATGGCCGAAGGGCACGGGCCGGCAACCGGGTATAAAGGCCTCCACTGCGGCCATGGCCTCGTTCAGAAACTCCGGAATGGAGGCAACCGGAACGGAGACATCATGCTTGATCGACCCGCCTTCCGGCTTCTGCACTTCCGACATGCCGTGGCGGATGTGCCAGAAGTCCTGCACCTGGGTGAGATTCTGGGCGAAAGCGGCGTCTTCCACAAGACCCTCCTCAAAGGCGTCTCCAAGAATGCTCTCCAGAAGATCGCGGATCGGGAAGGCTTCCGATCCGCTGGACAGCTCCATCAGGACATACCAGGGATGGGACCCCTCCAGCGGGTCACGCGCGCCTTCCAGGTGGGAGAGGCAGAATTCGAGCCCGACCCGGGGCATGATCTCAAAGCCGGTCAGCACCGGTCCGGCCTGGGCTTTGGCCAGGGTGAACAGCTTCAAGGCTGCCTCTGGGGAAGGTAGTCCGGCGAAGGCGGCTTCGAGTTTTTTCGGCTTCGGAAAGAGTTTCAGCGAGGCGGCCGTAATTATCCCCAGGGTGCCTTCCGCACCGATAAATAATTGTTTCAAATCATAACCGGTGTTGTCCTTGCGCAGGGTGCGCAGACCGTTCCAGAGGTCGCCATTTGGCAGCACCACTTCGAGCCCCAGAACCAGGTCCCGGGTGTTGCCATAGGCGAGGACGGCGGTGCCGCCGGCATTGGTGGAAATATTGCCGCCGATCTGGCAGGAGCCCTGTGCGCCGAGGGCGAGCGGGAACAAACGGTCGGCCTTGTCGGCTTCGTTTTGAAGCGTTTCCAGAATCACACCAGCTTCCACCGTGATGGTGAAACCGGCCGGATCGACATTGCGGATCTTGTTGAGGCGGGAGAGCGACAGCACGATCTCATCCCCGGTTTCCTGCGGGATTTGCCCACCCACAAGGCCGGTGTTGCCGCCCTGGGGCACGATCTTCAAACCGGTCTCATAGGCATAGGCCATCACCGCGCTGACCTCCTGCGGGGTGCCCGGACGCAGCACCATAGGCGTGACCCCCTGATACAGGTCCCGCCACTCGGTCAGATAGGGCGCCATGTCCTCAGGGGTGGTCAGTACGTTGGCCTCACCGATCAATTCAGCGAAACGGCCGGTGTGTGCGGAGCGCTCCATGAGCAATGTCCTCGTGAAGATTAACAGGGAAATTGCGCGCCAACATAGTGTCTGTTTTCGTCCACGTCGACGGTGCATTCGCTCTGTCAGCAGTCTTGATGGAACCCAACCCTTGTGCCATAGGATGCCAGCCCTTGCGGGCAGTACTGGAATCCTGTTCGGAGATGACAATGGCGGAAACGCGCGGACTGATGAATGGCAAACGCGGCCTGATCATGGGCGTGGCAAACAACAAGTCGATTGCCTGGGGCATTGCCAAAGCACTGGCCGACGCGGGCGCCGAGCTGGCGCTGACCTATCAGGGCGATGCCTTGAAAAAGCGGGTTGAGCCGCTTGCCGAGCAGCTGGGCGCCGTGGTTGCCGGCCATTGTGATGTGACTGATGGCCCGTCCATTGATGCGGTCTTCAAGACGCTGGAAGACAAATGGGGCAAGATCGACTTCATCGTTCATGCCGTGGCCTTCTCCGACAAGAGCGAGCTGACCGGACGGTTTGTCGATACGTCCTCGGACAACTTCGCCCGCACCATGGACATTTCCTGCTATTCGCTGACGGCGGTCACCCAGCGGGCCGAAAAGCTGATGACCGATGGCGGCTCGATCCTGACGCTGACCTATTATGGCGCCGAAAAGGTTATGCCCCATTACAATGTGATGGGCGTTGCCAAGGCCGCTCTGGAAACCAGTGTGAAATATCTGGCCATGGATCTTGGCCCGCAGAACATCCGTGTCAATGCCATCTCAGCCGGGCCGATCAAGACCCTGGCCGCCTCCGGCATCGGCGATTTCCGCTATATTCTGAAATGGAACGAATACAACTCGCCCCTGCGCCGCACGGTGACCATCGAGGAAGTGGGCGACAGCGCGCTGTTCCTGCTGTCCGATCTGGGGCGGGGTGTGACCGGCGAGATCCAGCATGTGGATTGCGGCTATAACATTGTCGGCATGAAGGCGGTGGATGCGCCGGATATCTCTGTCGTCAAGGACTGATCTTGAAAGGGGCCGGTCAAACCGTCCCCTTGGTTTCCGGGCCTCGCAAAGACGGCCAATCCCTTTTAGCCGGACTTTATCATGACCGCGTTTGAAGCCGCAGTTCCCTCCCTTCGCCTGCAGCGTCCTCATGATCCTGAGCTCCTGATCTTCATCCGCCATGGCCAGACCGCCTGGAATGCGGAGGGCCGGATGCAGGGGCACCGGGACATTCCGCTGAATGCCACGGGCCGGGGCCAGGCCACGGCCAATGGCGAGCGGCTGAAGGCGTTTTTCCAGCGGGAAAACCTGATCCCGGACAGGTTCGACTTTGTGGCGTCTCCCCTCGACCGGGCGAGCACCACCATGCGCCTTGTGCGCGGGGCGATGGGGCTGGACCAGGACGCCTTTCGTCAGGAAGACCGATTGAAGGAAGTGACCTTCGGCGCCTGGGAAGGCTTTACCTTCGAGGATCTTGCCGACGAAGAGCAGGAGCTGGTGGCCCGGCGGCGGGCAGACCGGTGGCGGTTCGTCCCTCCCCAGGGGGAGAGCTATGAAATGCTGTCCGAGCGTATCGGTGACTGGCTGAGAACCGTTCAGCGGCCGACCGTGACTGTTGCCCATGGGGGGGTCTTCCGGGTGCTGCGGGGCCTTCTGGAAGAGCGCGTCAGCGCCGAGGTGCCGAAGCTTGAGGTGCCCCAGGACAAGGTGTTCGTCTGGCGCGACGGCCGGTTCGAGACCGTCTGACCGTTTGACAGTCTGTCCGGTGAACGCTGGGCGATCCTTCCGCACACGCATTTGTTATGAGATCTTTGACCGTCCGCGATGATCGGGCGGAGGCAGGGCTGCGTAAATTTCGCAATCCCGGGGGAGCAGCCGTGTCCGCAGACGACTTTTACCGAGAATTGCCAAGTTTTTCTGATTTCAGCACAGCCGCCGATCTGAAGGGCTACCGGCCGGTGCCCGGCGACTGGTATGTGCTTGCTGCCGATATCGTGCGCTCCGGGGATGCGGTCGCCCAGGGGCGCTACAAGGATGTCAACATGACCGGGGCAGCGGTGATTGCAGCTGTTCTGAATAGTGTTGGCCGCGACCGGGTGCCCTTTGTCTTTGGCGGCGACGGGGCCATGCTTCTGGTGCCCCGCCACGATCTTGAAAAGGGACAGGAAGCGCTTGCCGGGGTTGCCGACCTGGCGCGGCAGGTGATGGAACTGGACCTGCGGGCCGCAGCGATCCCCGTGGCCGATCTGAGGGCTCGGGGAGGTGATATCCGGCTGCGCAAATATCTCCTGAGCCCGGGCAACCCGCTTGCCATGATTGTCGGCGACGGACTGGATCTTGCAGACCGTATTTTGAAAGATCCGGACGCTGTCCGACCCTATGCCATTGCACCGGACCGGCCGGATCTGCCGCCGCTGGACGGCCTGTCTTGCCGGTGGGAGCCGCTGCCCGCGCAAAACGGTCATATTGTGTCCCTGATCGTCAAACCGGTCGGGGCCGTGTCCTTGACCGGTCTCATGGAACGAATCGCGGCGGAGCTTGGGTTCAACCCTTTGCTGGAGGACACAAGAACCCGGCTGGCCAGCAAGCCCCGGCTCAAGTTCCGGTTTCCGCCCCGAGGGCTCCGCCTGGAGGTCGCCCTGGTCTTTGCCGGAAAGACGCTGCGGGGCTGGGCTGGTCGTCTGTTGGAAAGCTTGGTGTTTGTCTGGTGCTATACCACCGGCCTGCGCATCGGTCCGTTTGATCCGAAGACATATTTCAAGGAACTCAGCCTCAACACAGATCACCGGAAGATCGGTGACAGTCTCCAGCTGGTCCTTGACCTGACCCCGGATCAGCTGAGGAGCCTCAAGGGCGCGCTTGAGGCAGCCTATGACAGCGGCGAGGCGGTCTATGGCCTGCAGGTATCCGACGCAGCGCTGATGACCTGTTTTGTGCGCGACATGGCCAACAGCCAGCACATCCACTTTGTTGACGGCTCCAATGGCGGTCTCTCCCTGGCGGCGGCAGAGTTCAAGCAGCGCCAATCCACCCTGCAAATGGCCTGACGCACGGTCTTGCGCTGGATCGGGGCGGCACCCTCGCCGGATCTGGGGGTTGAGCTTGCACACGCTTTGCCTTATCGCTCGGCGCCTGACGTCTTTGCCGCTGGAGATTGGAAGTCCTCTCATGTCGCACAACAGTTTTGGCCATTTGTTTCGTGTCACCACCTGGGGGGAAAGTCACGGCCCGGCCATCGGTTGCGTGGTGGATGGATGCCCGCCGCTGATCCCGTTGGCCGAAGACGACATCCAGGGCTTCATGGAAAAGCGCAAGCCCGGCCAGTCCCGCTTCACCACCCAGCGGCGGGAACCGGATCAGGTCAAGATCCTGTCCGGCGTCATGGTGGATGAGGACGGGCAGCAAAAGACCACCGGCACGCCGATCTCCCTGATGGTGGAAAACACTGACCAGCGCTCCAAGGACTATTCGGAAATCAAGGACCGGTTCCGCCCGGGCCATGCGGACTTCACTTATGATGCCAAATACGGCATTCGCGACTATCGCGGCGGCGGCCGGTCATCCGCCCGCGAGACGGCCATGCGCGTGGCAGCCGGGGCTGTTGCCCGCAAGGTGCTGGAAGGGGTCACCATTCGCGGCGCGCTTGTGCAAGTCGGCGCGAAAAAAATCGACCGGACCCGCTGGAACTGGGGCGAGGTCGACAACAACCCGTTTTTTTCCCCCGATGCGGCGGCAGCGGCCGAGTGGGCGGAGTATCTGGACGGGATCCGCAAGTCCGGCTCGTCCGTTGGCGCTGTGATCGAAGTGGTGGCCGAAGGGGTGCCCGCCGGATGGGGCGCGCCGCTTTACGGAAAACTGGACAATGACCTGGCTGCCGCGATGATGTCCATCAATGCGGTTAAAGGGGTTGAGATCGGCAATGGTTTTGAGGCCGCCTGCCTGACAGGCGAGGAAAATGCCGACGAGATCCGGATTGACGATGTGGGCCGGCCGGTCTTTTTGAGCAATCATTCGGGCGGTGTGCTGGGCGGGATTTCCAATGGCGACCCGCTGGTGGTGCGGTTTGCCGTCAAGCCGACATCCTCCATCCTGACACAACGCAAGTCGATCACCCGCAAGGGCGAGGAGGTTGATGTGATGACAAAGGGCCGCCACGATCCCTGCGTCGGCATCCGGGCCGTGCCGGTGGGCGAAGCCATGATGGCCTGTGTTTTGGCCGATCATTTCCTGCGCCACCGGGGCCAGGTCGGCTAAGCTGAAGGCCGGAGCTGATGGGCTGTGCTGGCGCGCTGTGCCTTTCAGCCTGGTCAGGTTTGGCGTGTCAGAAAAGCACGAGTCGGATCAGCCCGGCGCAGGCGAAGACTGCCAATAGATAAAGACAGCTGCGTTTGTAGGTTTGGTCCAGGGTCCGGCCGAACACCCGGCTGCCAGCAAAGACCCCGATCAGAACCATAGGCGCCAGAACAGCGCCCCGGGCGAGCCCCGTCTGGTTCAAAAGGCCGAACCAGACCAGGGTGACCGAAGAAGTCAGCATGCCGAAAAACAGGTAAAGCACCAGCGCGCCACGCATTTCGCGCGCCGCCCGTGCGGAATTGAGAATGTATAGGGCGATCACCATGCCGCCCACGGAGGCAAGGCCGCTGACAATGCCTGCGGTCAGACCGGTTCCGGGCAGGGCAAGGCGGCTCCGGTCCAGCGGCAGGGTCACTTTCAAAAGCTGGAATCCAACCAGCGTCAGCACCAGAAGCAATGCCAGCAATTTGGACAGATCCACCGGCAGGCTGGTGGTCAGGGACAGACCGATTGGAACGCCGATGGCGCTGCAGATGGCCAGGGTGAGCGCGGTGCGAAGATCTGCATCGCGAAATCCACCCCTGAACATCACAAGGCTGGCGGCCGCTTCCAGAAGAAAACACACCGGGATCAGGTCGATCGGCGGCAGGATGACGACAATGGAGGCCATCAGCACCGCCGACAGGCCAAAGCCTGAAAAGCCGCGCACGGCACCGGCCAGCAAGGCCATGCCCGCGCTGAAGGCAAGATGGGAAAGAGGCAGGCCAGTCCAGCCGCAGAGTGCGTCAAACATCATCATGATCCATGTCGTTGTGCCGGACGCTTTAGCAAGCTGCAATAATGTCTGTAAATTCTCGAAAATGCAGATCTAACCTGCAATACTACAGGCATGAACTGGGAAAACCTTAAATATCTCTTGGCGCTTGACCGCGCCGGGTCGCTCTCCGGGGCTGCGGAGCGCCTGACTGTCGATGCGACCACCGTCTCCCGGCGGATCGCGGCCTTGCAGCGCGAGAGCGGGGCGCAGCTGATCGAGCGCGCCGGTACAGGGGGCGTGATGCTGACGGAGGCGGGCCACCGCGCCGTTCTGCAGGCGGAGGCGATGGAGACTGGCGTAAGCCGGCTGCAGGCGGATCTTACCGGCGCCGAGCTGGCGGAAGAAGGCATTGTGCGGGTATCATCGGTGCCGGTGGTCAACACGCGGCTGCTGCTGCCAAAGGTCCGGGGCTTTGCGCAGGCCCATCCCGGGATCGAACTGCATCTGGCCTCCGAAACGCGCAATGTCAGTCTGACACGGCGGGAAGCGGATATGGCAGTGCGGCTGGGGCGTCCGGAGGACGGCGGGCAGGCGGTCAAGGCGCGGCGGATTGCGGTTCTCGATCATGCGGTCTACGGCCCAGCGGGCGCAGACAGTGCTGTGCTGCCGTGGATCTTCTATCACGAGACCATGCGTTTTCTGCCCCAGGCGCGCTGGATGGCTGAATATCTGCGCGGCGGGGACGCACCGGTTGCCTCCATCCGTCCAAGCGATCTTGAAGGGGTGGTTGAAGCGATTGCCGCCGGCTTGGGACGCTCCGTTGTGCCTCGGGTGATCGGGGATCAGGACAGCAGGCTGGAAAGGCTGTCAGGTCCTGCGCCAGATCTGCGGAGGGAAGTGTGGCTGCTACAGCATGTGGACCAGAGCGGCCTTGCCCGCATGCGTGCCGTCAGCAAATGGATCGAAGCGGTGTTCAGCAGTCCTTCGCCGTAACTGTGCAGGGGAGGAGCGGAAGGGTGTTGCAAATTCCTGCTGGATGCCCGTCTGCAGGCCCCTATGTTTCAAGATGCACAGATGTTTTGCCACAATCGGAGAGCGTGATGAATGAGGTGACCCCGGTGCGCCGGATGACGGCGAAGGATTTTCCGCAAGAGCTTCTGGACCTTTACGACTATTATGCCCATGGCCGGATCACGAAACGCGAGTTTCTGAGTGGCGCGGCGAAATATGCTGTGGCCGGCGTCACGGCCGCCATGTTGCTCGACCAGCTGTCGCCCAATTATGCGCTCGCCCAGCAGGTCGATCCGGATGATGCTGCGATTGAAACCCGCAGGATCACCTATCCGTCCCCAAACGGGCACGGTTCAGTGGATGCCTATCTGGTCAAACCGGCGGCAAGCACCGGCAAGCTGCCTGCGGTTCTGGTCATTCACGAAAACCGGGGCCTCAATCCCTATATCGAAGACGTTGCGCGGCGCCTGGGCAAGGCCGGGTTCCTGGCCATGGCCCCGGACGGCCTGACTTCTGTTGGTGGATATCCCGGGACGGACGACAAGGGCCGCGAGCTGCAACGCACTGTCGACCGCGAAAAACTGCTGAACGACTTTTTTGCCGGGTTTGAGTATCTGCTAAAAAGCGATGAGAGCACGGGCAAGGTCGGCGCTGTCGGTTTCTGTTATGGCGGTGGTGTGGTCAATGCGATCGCAGTTGCCTATCCTGAACTGGCCGCCGGGGTGCCCTTTTACGGCCGTCAGCCGGATGCCGCAGATGTGCCAAAGATTCAGGCGCCGCTTCTGCTGCAATATGCGGAACTGGACGAGCGGATCAATGCTGGCTGGCCTGCCTACGAGGAAGCGCTCAACGCCCATGACAAGACCTACCAGGCGTATATCTATCCGGGCGCAAATCACGGCTTCCACAATGACACAACACCCAGATTTGACGCGGAAGCGGCCAAACTGGCTGAAGACAGAACCATCGCATTCTTCAAGGAAAACCTGATGTAGCTGCGGGGCACATCCCGGCTGCGGCCGGGGCTGCCCGGTTAGCTGTCGATGATTTCCGTATCGTCGATCTTGATGTCAAAGCCTTCCAGGCCGACATAGTGGCGCTCCCGGGAGGCCAGGAGGCGGATCGAACTGACGCCGAGATCCTTGAGGATCTGCGCACCGAGGCCGACTTCGCGCCATTGTTCCTGGCGGGCCTGGGCTGATCCATGCTCTTCCGTGTCTGCAGCTTCAAAGTCGGAGCGGGCCCGGCGGGACTGGCGGGCAACACCGACGGAGCCTTCGCGCAGGAACACGATCACGCCCCGGCCGCGTTCGGAAAAGCGGTTCATGATATGGTCAAGCGGCCTTGTGTCGCCGAAGACGTCATCCAGAACCGATTCCAGCTGCAAGCGCACCGGTACGCTGCGCCCGTCCAGAATGTCACCATAGACCACTGCCAGATGGTGCATCTGGTCGTAAGGGGTGGAATAAGTCATGGCATAGGCTGGACCCGCCATGGTTTCGATCGGTTGTTCATTGACCCGCTCCACCATGCGTTCGGTGCGCTGTCGCCAGGCAATCAAATCGGAAACGGAGACCATTTTCAGATCATGTTCGGCGGCGAACTCCGCCACTTGCTGGCCGCGTTTCACGGTGCCGTCATCATTGACCAGCTCGCTGATCACACCGACCTCCTCAAGGCCGGACAGTCGGCACAGGTCCACGGCGGCTTCCGTATGGCCCGAGCGCATCATGACGCCGCCTTCCTTGGCGACCAGCGGAAAGATATGGCCCGGGCGCACGAAATCGGCTGCAGCCACATTGGGATTGGCCAGGGCATGCACCGTGGCGCAGCGCTCTTCGGCGGAAATCCCCGTAGTCAGTCCCTGGCGGTAGTCGACTGAAATCGTGAAGGCGGTTGCCAGCGGCGCATCGTTTTCCGCCACCATCGGGTCAAGGCGCAGGCGGCGGGCGTTGTCCACCGTCATCGGGGCACAGATGATGCCGGATGTGTGGCGGACCATGAAGGCCATCTGCTCGGAGGTGATCTTGGAGGCTGCGACGATCAGGTCGCCCTCATTCTCGCGGTCGTCATCATCGGTCACGACCACCATTTCACCACGTTCAAATGCGCGAATTGCCTCAGCGACACGGGCCTGGGACACGGGATGCTCCTTGGTTCTGGACAGTCCGAGAAAGTCATTGGGGGTGACAACACCGTCGGTGGCGACGGCAATCTTGCGGGCCATATCCCGCGACACCCAGACATTCGGGTCGTTGCACAGGGCTGTTACAGAGGCAGGCGACAGATTGGCCCGGCGCGCAAAGGCGCTGCGGCTTTCCCCAGTCTGCAAGAGCCATTGATCCAATCTCATGGCTCCGCATATAAGCCCGTTTGTTTTTGCTCACAAGAGAAAGTTTGAAGAATTTTCAGTGACGCTGAAAGATGCTGCCGGAACTACCCGGCTTTGACGAATTCCACTGCCCGGGAGACAAAGGCCGGGGTCATCCAGCGCTGCTCCAGACCCGCTTGTGCGCACAAACCTTGAAAATCCTCAGTGAGATAGCTCGTGTAATAGGGCTCGTGAAAAAGCTGCGGAAAGACGGAGAGCAGCCCGTCATAGTCCGGCACGTCGCCTGTCTGCAGGCTGTCGACAAAGAGAAACGCGCCGCCTGGTTTCAGCACTCTGGCCACTTCGCCGATCACAAGACGGCGGATCTTGGGCGGCAGCTCATGGAACAGGAACACGCAGGAGACCACGTCGAGGCTGTTGTCGGCAAAGGGAAGATTTTCCGCCAACGCAGCAATGAAGCGGGCGCGGCGGGAGCTGATCCGCTCGCGGGCCACCGTCAAATACGGCTCGGACAGATCCAGCCCCGTGCCGGTCAGCCGGGGAAAGGCGGCAAGGGCCGGGCGCAGCAGGCCGCCCGTGCCGCAGGCTACGTCCAGATAGGCGACCTTTCGCTGGTCCTTGCGCTTCAGGATCTGAACAAAGGGCAGCAGGGCCTTGCGGCGCATGGCCGCCGTTGCCCCGGAAAACAGCACATCCACCTGAAAATCATACAGCCGGGCGCTTTCCTCCGACAGCCAGCCATCGGTCTGGAAATGGAAATTCTGACGGTAATAGCGGGGCAGGGCGTCTGCAAACCCGTCCGGATTGTCATTGACCTCCTGATGGGCGCCGGTCGCCCGGCGGCGTGTCACCTCCGGCACATCCTTGAAAAAGGCCCGGCTGGTTTCAAACAGGCCGCGCAGGGTCAAGCTGCCATCGGAGGGCATCGGATAGAGACCGTCTTCCACGGCCTTCAGATCATCGGCAAACAGTTTGAAAATATCGGCCAGCATGCGCCGCTGGCTCGGGACCGGGCCTGAGGGCTTCACCTTGGGAATTTCGGGCAAGTCTTTTTGCAGGCGCCGGTTCATGCGCCGCATGGCTTGCGAATGCAGCGTGTAGAGCGCGACGCGGCTGCCCTGATGCAGCGCATAGCTGGTGCGGCGGGCGACCGTGAGTGCGGGAGGCAGCTTCTGCTGCCTGGATTGCTGCTTTCGTTGCTCGTCCGCCGCCGCCATGGCTCACTCCCTGTTCAAGACCGCCACAACCTCAATATGGGGCGAATATTGGAATTGGTCCACCGGTGTGACGCTTTGAAGCGTGTAGCCGCTAGCGGTCAGCAGGGCCAGATCCCGGGCCAGCGTCGCCGGGTTGCAGGAGACGGCCACAACGGTCTTGACTTTGGAGGCCGCCAGCAGCTCAGCCTGGGCCTGGGCGCCCGCGCGCGGGGGATCAAACACCACCGCGTCGAACGGCTCCAGTTCTTCGCGCACCAGGGGCCTGCGGAACAGATCCCGCCGCTCGAAAGTCACTTTCTTGAGGCCCTTGGGCATCCGCAGCGCCTGATCAAAGGCCGCGATTGCGGCCGCATCGCCCTCAACCGCATGCACATTGGCGCTCCGGGCCAGACGAAGCGCAAAGGTGCCGATACCGGAAAAAAGATCCGCAACGTTCCGAGCCTTGCCAACCCCGTCCAGAACCAGCCGGGAGAGCGTTTCCTCGCCCTCCAGCGTTGCCTGGGTGAAACCGCCGGGGGCCGGTTTGACAGCAGCGCCGCCCATGTCGAGAAGGGGCGGGCGCACTTCCAGAAGCACTTCCCCATTCACCGAAAGACGGGCCAGGTCCAGTTCAACAGCCTTTTGCGATAAAGCCGGGATCTTGCGCTCATAGGCCCGGTCAGCCTTGTCTAGCGCTACGTCGAGACCGGCGGTGGTGGCCAGCACGGTCACGCGCATCTCGCCCTTTTTCGGCATCACCTCGGCGGCCAGGGTCTTCAGGCTTGCAAGGGCTGTCTCAATGGCAGGGGCAAGGGCCTTGCAGCCCGCCGCAGCCACCAGCTTGTGACTTGCCCGGCCGTGATAGCCCAGCAGCAGGGTTCGTCCGGCGCGCCCGGCTGTGAGCACGGCCCGCCGCCGGCCTCCCCCTGTGGCATCGATCGGTTCGGCGACGGTGGTCTTGATCCCGCCGGTGGTCAGTGCCCGGTCCACAAGGTCCCGTTTCCAGGCCAGATAGGGGGCTTTTGCGTAGTGCTGCATCGAGCAGCTGCCCGATGTTTCGCTGTGGCCGCACACGGGCGCCACCCGGTCAGGGGACGCAGACAAAATAACGGGATCAACAGCCCGGCCGTTGACCACCCTGGCCCGCACGGTTTCTCCGGGAAGGGCTCCGGCCACAAAGACCGGGCCGCTATCGCTCATGGCAATGCCGTCACCGCGATGGCCGAGTTCGGAAATGATCAGGTCTTGGTCTTGCATGGGCGAGCGATAGCGCCAACTGGCGCAAGGAGCAAGCCTTGTGCTTGTCAGGCCCTTGAAAAGCGGGGGGGTGTCAGACGTCCACTTCTACGGTGCCGATCGGATTGGAACAGCAGGCCAGAATATACCCGGCCTCGACATCCTCCTCGCTGATGCCGCCCGAATGGACCATGTGAACCTCGCCGGAGCGCTTTTTGATCTTGCAGGTGCCACAGACCCCGAAGGTGCAGCCGGAAGGGATATTGAGGCCCGCGTCCTTGGCAATGGCCAGAACCGTGTCGGTTTGAGAACACCAGGCCGAAACGCCTGAGTCAGCGAAAACGATCTGGGCGCGTGTGTCTTCCTGGGGCACGACATCATCGAACTCGCTCAGCTCCGCCTTGGTTTCGGCAGGAGCCTGGAAGCTTTCCTGATGATAACGGTCCATGTCGTAGCCGAGTGCGTTCAGGATCTCGCGCACCGCTTCCATGAAGCCCTCCGGGCCGCAGCAGTAAACATCCCGGTCCAGATAGTCATTGCACATCAGACCGAGCATGAGCTGATTGAAATGGCCGCGATAGCCGGTCCACACCTCGTAAGGATCGCTCTGGTTGACGACAAAATGCAGTTGCAGGCCGGTCACCCGGCTGGCCATATATTCCAGCTTCTGCCGGAAGATCAGCTCCACCGGCCGGTTGGCGCATTGAATGAAACAGATATCGGGATCTTCGCCGCGCTCAAACAGGGTCTGGGCCATGGACATCATTGGCGTAACGCCGGACCCGGCCGAGATGAACAGGAATTTGCCGTCCGGCTCGGGCGGCAAGTGAAACAGTCCGGCCGGTCCGAACGCTTTCAGCCGCATGCCCGGAGTCAGATGGTTCAGCATCCAGCGGGTGCCGATACTGCCGGGCTGAGCTTTCACCGTCACGGAGATATAGGCGTTGGAGACCGGTGACGAGGAGAGCGTGTAGGTGCGCTGCACATTCCCGCCGGGAACCGGCAGGTCGAGCGTGATGAACTGTCCGGCCTTGTAGACAAAGGTGGCGCCGGATGGCGGGCGGAAGGAGAAGGTTTTCACATCCGGAGCTTCCGGCACCACCATCACGCATTCCAGCAGCTCGCTGTCGCTCCAGACCGGCGTCTCGCGCCCGGGCATCGGTATCATTTGATCACTCCGCCGCCACGCGGAAGCGGCCAATCAGGGCAGCTTCCAGGGTCTTGGAATACCAGTCGATGAACTGGATCACACCGCTCTCCTGGGCCTGTGAATAGGGACCGGGCTCATAAGCGGGCGACTGAATGCCCATCTGGTTTTCCTCCACGATCTGACGGTCTTCGTCATTCGTGTGCATCCACACTTCAGTCAGGCGTGAGAGATCATAGTCTGCTCCTTCAACCGCATCCTTGTGGACCAGCCACGTTGTCGTGACTTCCGTTTCCATCGGGCCGACCGGCAGCACCCGGAAGGTGAGCACCTGATCGGAGAGGAAATGGTTCCATGTGTTGGGATAATGGAAGAACAGGCAGCTGCCGGCATTGTCGAAGGGCACCGAGCCAATCCGTTTGGACACCGCCGCCTTGCCATCCATCGTGTAGCTGACCGCGTCTCCCAGAAACGGAATGCGCACGAGCCGCCACTGGTCATCGGGCGAGAGCAGGAACTTGGACGGCAGCCCAGCGCCTTCGCAGCGGTTGATATGGGCGCTGCCCGTGTTGGACGCGGCGGAATCGTCGGACCCGATCATGCTGGGATCGTCGGGAAAGGTCCGGCACAGGGAGGGGTGCGAGCCGGAGCAGTGATAGCATTCCCGGTTGTTCTCCAGCACCAGCTTCCAATTCCCCTTTTCGACGATGGTCGACTGGTGCGCGACCTTCAGATTGGCAAGGTCATGGGGCCCGAGATAACGGGCGGCCTGCTGTTTGAGTTGACCCATGTCCGGCGCCGTGTCCGCCAGACAGATGAAAATCATTCCGGCAACGGTTTCGCAGTGAACCGGCTTCAGCCCGTGGTTTTCGGCCTTGAAGTCCGGTCCCATGTCCCGGGCAAACAGCAGCTTGCCGTCCAGCTCATAGGTCCATTGGTGATAGGGGCAGACCAGCTTGGGAGAAGCGCCTTTGGCAGCGGCACAAATTCGGCTTCCCCGGTGGCGGCAGGAATTGTGGAAAGATCGGATGGCGCCATCGGCACCGCGTACAATGATGACTGAATAGGTCCCGATCTGAAGCGTGATGTAGGACCCGGTCTTGGGCAGGTCCGCCGTGGGGGCTGCGAAAATCCACTCTTTCTGCCAGATGTTTTTCAGGTCCGCCTGAAACACGTCGCTGTCTGTATAAAAGGCTCGCGGTAGTGAATAGCCTTGCCGGCGCCCCATCAGAAGAGAAAGAATATCCGCGTCGCTATACATCGCCATCCATCCTGATCGCGCCGGTTCCGGCCGGCCGCCCTCCAAAGCGTTTTTTGGCTCGCAAAACTGCCAAGCCGTAGCGCAAAAACGGCATCGGCTTATTCAGGTAAGACACTGCACAAAAATTCCTCAAACCCGTTTCCGGCAAAATGGGAAGATGTTGCACCTGTCTCTTAGTTTGCTTCTGAAATGCATGTATTTTCCGCTTTAGAGCGTCGGGCGATCCGTCTGCAGCTTTTGATGTTTGAAAGCAGATCCTTCGGCAAGGCGCTCTGCGCAGCGCGATGCGGTGTATCGGGCAAGCGGTGCAACGCTGCCGATGGGCTGCTCTCTATCACCGGACGGGCCGGTCCCCTTTGCCCGCTGACATCGTTGGATCGCACTTGGGGTGGCAAGCACCACGGCGCGCAATCCGCCTCCTCAGCAGACAAAGCAGATCCGGTCAAATCGTGCAGACTTATTGCCCTTGGCGCTGGCCGGATTTTTGCCCGTGCAGCAGCCATTCGGCATTGCCATCCCCGCCTTTGACGGGCGAGGGTATAAGCGCCTTGGTAGTCCAGCCGGGCTGAGCCGCGAGCCAGGCCTGCAAGGTGCCCGCCGTTTCCTCAGCAATCTGAGGGGCCACCAGTCCGCCCTTGCCGATCCGGTCCTTGCCAGCTTCAAATTGCGGTTTGACCAGAAAGAGACCGTCCGCGCCGGGGGCGGCGAGATCCAGGGCCGGGGGCAGGGCGAGGGTCAGGGAGATGAAGCTGACATCGGACACAATCAGCGACGGCCGGTCGCCTCCAAGATCTGCAAGGCTCAGGTCACGGGCATTGAGCCCTTCCTGGGCAAACACCGCTGGGTTCTGGCGCAGAGTGGGGTGCAACTGATCATGGCCCACGTCAATGGCATGGATTTTCGCAGCGCCCCGTTCCAGCAGAACCTGAGTGAAGCCGCCGGTGGAGGCGCCGATATCGAGGCAGATCCGTCCCGATGGGGCAATGGCAAAGCGGTCAAGGCCCTCGATCAGCTTCAGCGCTGCCCGCGAGACATAGGCGGAGGCAGGGTCCTCAACCTCAATGGAGGCGCCGGGCCCGATCTTCTGGGCGGGTTTGGCGCAGGGGCTGCCATTCACCCGGACCGTGCCGCGCAAAATGGCATCCCGCGCCCGGGCCCGGCTGGTAAATTGGCCGGTATCGACAAGATGCTGATCGAGACGTTTGTGGGCCATGGACTGAGTCAGGTGATGCGGGACGGGGCAGAGGGAGGCTTGGTTAGCCGAAACAGCCGGCAAAGCTTGCCAGCAGGCGGTCGGCATAGACCCGTTCGCCCGCATAAAGCCACAGCAGGGCCGCCAGAGCGATCAAACCGGACGCACCGGCTGTCAGACCCATGAAAAGTGGCAGGCGCATCATCTGCTGTCGAACCCTCAGGAGGACACTGTCGAATTGGCGATCAGCCGCCTCAATTTCTCCAGTGCGGTGTCTTCTTCTTCCCCGTAAGCGATGGTGCCGACAAATTTGTTGTCGCCATTCATCAGATAAACGGCAGCAGAATGGTCCATTGTATAGTCGCCGTCGTCAAGGGGCACTTTCTTGGCATAGACCCGGTACGCCTTGATGATGGTATTGATCTGTTCGCGGGTTCCGGTCAGCGGTGTGATGCGTTTGTCAAACGCCCAGACATAGTCCCGCATGACCTCAGGCGTGTCCCGCTCCGGGTCCACGGTGACAAACGCAAAGTTCAGCTTGTCCGCATCGTCGCCGAGGTCGGCAATCCAGCCTTGCAGTTCTGACAGGGTTGTCGGACAGACATCCGGGCAATAGGTGAAGCCAAAGAAGATCACCAGCGGCTTTCCGGCAAATGTTGCTTGCGTTACCGTTTCGCCATTGCCGTTGACAAGTTCAAACGGGCCGCCAATGGCCTCCAGCGGTTTGATCAGCCCGCCGGTGTCCCTGTCCATCGCGGATTGCTGGTAAACGAGGAGCCCGGACACACCGGCAAGGGCGGCGACCGCCGCCCAAGCCATGTACCGGAAGAGTTTCACACCAGACATTGGTTGTCCTCTTCAAAAGGGTCTCAGTTGTGTTTGTGTTCCATATTGCCGTGATCCATGTCGCCATGGTCCATGTCGCTGTGATCCATATGGCCATGATCCATGGATTTCGCGCCCATCTTGGAAACGTCAAGCTCAATGGTGACTGTGCCGGCCTTTGCAAAGGTCAGCGTCACCGGGACATGGGTGCCTTCCTTGAACGGCTCTTTCAGGCCCATGAACATGATGTGCAGACCACCCGGTTTCAGGGTCACGGTCTCGCCGGCCGGAATGGCAATGCCGTCTTTCAGCGGACGCATTTTCATGACGCCATCGACAACGGCCATTTCATGCAGTTCTACCTTGGCAGCCGTGCCGGAGCTCGCAGACACCAGACGGTCGTCCTCGGAGCCAGTGTTGACGATCTCGACAAACCCGCCGCCAGCTTTGGCATTGGGCGGCGTGGCGCGGGTCCAGGAGTGGGTCAGGGTCAAGTCACCGACCGTCACATCATGCGCGGAGGCGGACAGGGGAAGAAGGGCAAGGGTTGCGGCAAGCGCGAAGGATTTGAAAAGGTTCATCGTATTTCCTCGATCTGTAGTAAAGTTTGGGAATGTCAGATCAAGGTGTGTGGCGGGGCCCGGATGGCCTTGGCAAAGCATGAGCGGGACGGCGACAGCTCTTGGACTGTTCTTGCCCCGCCCGTGTTTGCCAGCCGGGACGTTGCCTCATAACGCAGCGTGGCCGGGGCAAGACAGGCCCCAAGCGCGCAACCATGGGCGCAGACCGGACCGCATTGGCAACTGGCCGGATCATGGGCTGCAAAGGGGGCCTGTTCAGAGCGTTGGCACAAGCTGGCAAGACCGGAGGCCGTCGCCACCTCCGGGGACACGGCCGTGGCCAGAACCAGCAGGCAAATGCGCAGGAAAAACGCAAGCGCCGCCAAAGCCACAAGGGGATGGCGTTCCTGTCGCAGCAGCTGCATCCGGGTCTCAGACAAAACCATAACGGGCTCTTACGCCGCTTGCGCGCTCCTGTCGAGAGGCGAAAGCGCGCAGCGTGTTCCGATGCGCGACTATGAGGCGGATTTCGCTCCGTCCCGGCCGCGCTCACTATCCTCGTCACCATCCTCATTCTGAGGGGCTTCCGCTTCCAAAGGCGCCTCTGTGCCGGTGAGGGGATCGCTCAGGCCTTCCGGGACCATGCCGTGGTTTCCCCCTTCAGCAGCCTCTTCGGGTGCGGACACTGATGTCTCGTCCGTGTCCTCGTCAGAAGTGCTTTCGAAATTATAGATATCGTCCTCATAGGCGGGGAACTCTTCCGGCGGAATCACATATTCCTCAGCTTCCGCATCGAGCGGTTCGGGCGAAATGACGGTGCCGACCTGGGCTGTAGCCGCATATTCGAAGTCGGTCTTCTCGTCGCCGGTCAGGGCATCGTTCGTGATGACGCGGGTCAGGACAAAGCTGGCCATGAGAAGGCTGACCACACTGATCATGACATAGAGGCCCGACGGGCCGAGCTGCCCCATCAGCAGCGAAGCGGCCAGCGGGCCGATGATGGAGCCAATGCCGAAGGACAAGAGCATGCCGGAGGAGGTCTCGACAAAGTCCTCCTGTGCGGTGTGGTCGAAGGCATGGGCGACGGCGACGGCATAAAGCGGTTGGTTGAACATGCCGACCAGAAACGCGCTCAAAAGGGCGATCTCAAAATGTGTTGGCGAAAAGGTTACGATGGTGAGTGAGGCGGCGGCTGTGGCAATGCCCAGCCCGACCAGCACGAGGCGCCGGTCTATGCGGTCGGACAGCCGCCCGACGGGCCATTGGGAGATCATGCCACCTGCGATGATGGCGGCGGCATAATAGGCCGACTGGTTGGTGGACAGCCCGATCTGTGACCCGTAAAGCGGTGACAGGGTGAACACCGCGCCCTGGGAGACGCCGATTAGCAGGATGCCGACAAAAGCCGCAGGGGAATTCTTGTAGAGCTGCACCGGCCGGAACCGGACCAGGGTAATGGGAGCGGGCTGGGTGGCGGTTGTCAGCGACACTGGCATCACCGCAAGGCTGAGGGCAACGGAGGCAACCGCAAAGGGCACAAAGTCGGAAATGCCCATGCTGGCGACGGAGACTTGCCCGAGAACAAGAGCGCCAAAGACGATCACGATATAGACGGACATGATCGTGCCCCGGTTCTCGTTGGTCGCGCTTTCGTTGAGCCAGCTTTCCACGATCATGTAGAACCCGGCAAGGCTGAAGCCGGAAATCACGCGGATGATGAACCAGGCATAGGGATCGATGAAGACCGGATGCAGGATCGCGGCGCCTGACATGAGGGAGACGAGCGCGGCAAAGGTGCGGATATGTCCGGCCCGCATGATCAGCAGCGGTGCGCCCAGGCAGCCCAGCACCAGCCCGACAAAATAGGCCGAAGAAATCGTGCCGATCTCGAAATCCGAAAAATAGAACCTGTCAGCGGCCAGCGGCAGCAGGGTTGTCTGCAGCCCATGCCCGAAAATGAGCAGGGCGACGGACAGAAGAAGCGCGGATACGGAAACGAGTGTCTGAGCCATGATTGCCTCACACGGAAAGCCCAAAAACAAATGCGCCGGTTGCAGCCGACGCATTCTTACCAAAGTCAGAGCATCGTGCCTTCTCAAAAAGGCCACGATTCTTTGACCTGGACGGTTCCGGGCAGCCTTTTCAGGGAAGCCGTTCTGTGTCAATCAGGATTTCCAGCATGACGCATTTGGACTGCCGGATGTCGATTTCGTTTGCGCTCAGAGCCGTTTACGCCCGCTGCGGGGCGCTGAGGCTCTCACTGCCCAGAGCGGTGAATACAGTCTTCAAAATGCCGTCGCAATTCAGTCCGGCACCCGCATACATGGCCTGCGGCTTGTCCTGATCGATATAGGTGTCGGGCAGGGCAAGCGTGCGCACCTTCAATCCGGCGTCCAGAAGCCCTTCAGAGGCGAGGGCGGTGAGCACATGGCTGCCGAATCCGCCTGCGGAGCCCTCTTCAATGGTCACCAGGACCTCGTGCTCGCGCGCCAGCCGGCGGATCAGATCCAGATCGAGAGGTTTGGCGAAACGGGCATCGGCAACGGTGGTCGGCAGGCCTGCGGCATCAAGCTCATCGGCGGCTGCCAGGCACTCGCCCATGCGCCCGCCGAAGCTCAGAAGGGCAACCTTGGTGCCCTCGCGGCGGATAACGCCCTTGCCGATCTCCAGAACGCTGCCGCGTTCGGGCATGTCGAGCCCGACCCCTTCCCCACGGGGATAGCGGAAGGAAATCGGTCCCTGATCATAAGCAACAGCGGTCGCTACCATGTGGCGCAGCTCAACCTCGTCTGCGGCGGCCATCACGACAAAGCCGGGCAGGCAGGACAGAAAGGCCGTGTCAAAGGCCCCTGCATGGGTCGGCCCGTCCGCCCCGACGAGACCCGCCCGGTCGATCGGGAAGCGCACGGGCAGGTCCTGAATGGCCACATCATGAATGACCTGGTCATAGGCCCGCTGCAGGAAGGTGGAATAGATGGCCGCAAAGGGCTTGAAGCCTTCCGTCGCCATCCCGGCGGCGAAGGTCACTGCATGCTGTTCGGCAATGCCGACATCATAGGTGCGCTCCGGAAAAGCTTCGCCGAAGAGATTGAGGCCCGTCCCGTCCGGCATGGCCGCCGTGATCGCCACGACCTTGTCGTCGTTTTCCGCTTCCTTGATCAGGGAGGTTGCGAAGACATTGGTGTAGCTGGGGGCGTTGGCTTTGGGTTTGGACTGCTTGCCGGTAATGACGTCGAATTTTGCTACGCCATGATACTTGTCTTTGGCGCCTTCCGCAGGGGCATAGCCTTTGCCCTTTTGGGTGACGGCATGGATCAGAACCGGACCTTGATGGGTGTCCCGGACATTTTTCAAAACGGGCAGCAGGTGTTCCAGATTATGGCCGTCCACCGGCCCGACATAATAAAAACCAAGTTCCTCGAACATGGTGCCGCCGGTCCAGAACCCCCGGGCATATTCCTCCGCACGCGCGGCTTTTTCAAAAACCGGCTTTGGCAGGTTCTTGACGATGTTCTTCGCAGCGTCCCGGAAGGTCTTATAGGTCGGGCCGGAGACCAGCTTGGCCAGATACGCGGACATGGCCCCAACAGGCGGGGCGATGGACATGTCATTGTCGTTCAAGATGACAATCAGCCGGGAGCCGAGATGGCCCGCATTGTTCATGGCTTCATAGGCCATGCCTGCCGACATGGCGCCGTCTCCGATCACCGCGATGACATTGTTGTCGCCACCCTGCAGGTCCCGGGCCGCCGCCATGCCGAGGCCTGCGGAAATCGAGGTGGAGGAATGGGCAGCCCCGAAGGGGTCGTAAATGCTTTCGGCCCGTTTGGTGAAGCCGGACAGGCCATTGCCCTGGCGCAGGGTGCGGATGCGGTCCCGCCGTTCGGTCAGGATCTTGTGCGGATAACACTGGTGGCCGACATCCCAGATGATCCGGTCATCGGGTGTGTTGAACACATAGTGGAGCGCGACGGTCAGTTCCACGACCCCCAGGCCGGCCCCCAAATGGCCGCCGGTGACGGAGACGGCATCGACCATTTCCGTGCGAAGCTCGTCGGCGAGCTGCTGCAGCTCTGTTTCTTCCAGCACGCGCAGGTCTTTAGGGGATGTGACCTTGTCGAGGAGAGGGGTATCGGGTTTTGAAGACACTCTGTCGCAGGCTCCACGATTATAAAACTGGCGGGCAGGCATACACCAACCCTTTATAGGGCGCAAATACTGTTGCAGAAATGCGCCAAAGTGTTGCGCCACGCTTGCTGACGCACAGGAGGCGGAGGTCTTCCTACCATGCAGACCGTTCACGTGACGTGCAGATCCGATGCATTTTTGTCGCTATTGGGTGTTTTTACAGGCAATCACCCTTTTGGGTGATGCGTCGGCGTCATAACTGGCCTAAAGGTCTAGTTGTGGTCGATGGGGCCACGTGCACAGTGATCAACTTGGGGTCGCGGTTTCGCGACCCTTTTTTTATACGAAGTTTTCCCGAAAAAACGCCGCTAAATTCGAAGAACCGATACGGAATGTCTGGGGTTCAGGGGTTCTGAACGGGAGCTGACGGCAGTCCGCGTTAAAACAGTCCGGACAATTCATGAACAAGTCGTGCCAGCTGAAGTTGTGTGCGCGCGCCGGTCTTGTCGAAGATCCGGCGCAGATGGGTCTTTGCAGTGTTCCGGGTAATCTCGAGCTGCTCAACCGTATCGTTCAGAGTGCCGGTCATGGCCAGATGCCGGGCGAGATGGGCTTCCGACTGGGACAGGTCATAGCGGTCCTGAAGCACTTTCTCGACATGTTCTGGTGTGCCGGGAGGCTGAAAAACCCCCACCATCAGCCAGGGGGGCATGCTCTGGCCCCTGGGAGACGGTGCCACCGTGGCAACGGTAACCCGTTTTAGGCTCTCTTCCGGGTCTTCAATGAATATGGAGGTTTCCGGCCCAATAAGGGTAGGGGCCTCTGCCGTGTCTGTTCCGGGCTCAGCGGCTGGCCTGGCCTGAAAGTGTTTGAGTGTGTCCTGAATGGCGGTGTCGAGCTGCTTGTTCTTCACCACCAGCAGGCCGTCCCGGGCATCAGCAGCCCCTGTCGACAGCAGAGCGTCGAGCCCGTTTGCCGTGTGTCCGAGAATAGCTCTGTCCGGAGTAATCAGAACAGCGCAGCAGGACATGAAGGAAATCAGCAAGCGCTGGATGCTGTTGTTGTCCCGCTCACGCTCCATCTGCAGAAAAATATCGAGGCCGGGAGCGAGGGCGGCCAGAAGTTTTCGGAATGTTTCATTCGCAAGCGGAACGTTAAGCGTCTCCGTGGTGGCTTGCGTAAACACGCACCCGAACAGGAACGTGCTGGTCGCCGTGCGCTTGAGCGGCGCGACGATAGCTGGAAGACTATCGCGCTTGCCAGGGGTGTTCAGAGTCGTACCGGCAAGTCCTGGCCAGTCTCCCGGCAAAGCCCGGAAACTGGCAGCCAAGAGCGGGGCATCGTTCAGCAGGAACCGGAGCGTGCCTTCATCGCCTCCAAGGTTTGGATGGGTCAGAAGCTGACTAAAAGAGACTGGTGTCTCCTCAGCACCAAATTCGCGAACCGGGGTGCCGCCGCTGTCAAACTCGGAAAGAAAAGGTTTGCAAGGGAGACTATCTGCAATCCACTGCAGTATCGCGTTCCAGCCATCAGCTTGAGGCGAGCTTTTCAATACACGTATAAGTAGATTTACTTCGTCCGTTTGGTTGAGTAGTGGCATTCTCTATTGGGTCTATTAAAGATTACATTAAATTTCCTTCGAATTTCGATCATGACTATCAACTCGCTTTTAAAATATCAATAGTACTTTTAACAGGGGGAAAACGTGCAGGGGTGGAGTGTGTTCTTTTGAGCGCACAAGGACAGGTCTTCCGGCTTTCTCGGGGCATTGCCTGATCGGGCACAAACAAGGACATGCGTCCGAATTGCAGCCGGGCACATTCTTGGTTTTCATCTTGAAAAGAGAGCGCGCTGCGGTCCAGGAGAGCCAATCTGTTTTGTCTTTTGCGTTGAAATCTTAGATTTCACACAGCGAAAGGAAAACCCGTTGAAGCGCCGGCTGGTAAAAAGAGAAGTTGCAGATCAGACACTGCGCACAGGGGCCTATTGCGGGTCAAGCTCGGTTGTACCGGCCGCTTCACCGGACTGTCCGAGCTGGATCTTTTCCACTTTTGCCTCGGCCGACTTCAACAGCATATCGCAATGTTTACGCAAGGCATCGCCGCGCTCATACATGTCGATGCTGCGCTCAAGGGGAACGTTACCCTGTTCCAGTTCCCGGACAATCGTCTCCAGTTGCTTCAGAGCGTCTTCGAAGGAAAGCCCGGAAATGTCGTTCGACGCATCGCTCATGGAAAAGGTCCCTGTCTGAAGCCGGACACACCTGTGCCGGGAAGTGTTCCCTAACTTGCGGGCCGTGCGCCATTCGTCAAGGCATGCGCGCGCAGAAAAGGAAGATGATCCCCGGCGTTTTTAACAACTCAGTGTCAGCCGGTCATCAGGGTCATCACATGGGCGGCGGTCGACCGGGCAAGTCCCTCCAGGTCGTAGCCGCCTTCCAGCACCGAGACCAGATTGCCATTGCTGTGCTTGTCCGCCACATCCATCAGGGCGCGGGTGGCCCAGGCGAAATCGGCTTCCAGAAGGTTGAGGCCTCCCAGGGGATCACGGGCATGGGCGTCGAAGCCGGCGGAAATGATCACGAGTTCCGGTGTGAACTCTTCAAGGCGCGGCAGCAACGCAACCTCAAAGGCTTCCTTGAACACCAGCCCGTCATCGCCCGGCGCCAGTGGCACATTGACAATCGTATTGGCGTCACCGGTCTCGGAAGCGGCGCCGGAGCCCGGATAAAGGGGCATCTGGTGGGTAGAGCAATACATCACGCTCGGGTCGTCCCAGAAGATGTCCTGGGTGCCGTTGCCATGATGGACATCAAAATCGACAATGGCCACCCGGCCTATGCCGTGTTTGGCCTGGGCGTAGCGGGCGGCAATGGCCACATTGTTGAAAAAACAGAAGCCCATGGCCCGGTCTTTTTCAGCGTGGTGCCCGGGGGGGCGGGAGGCGGAAAAGGCGTTGTTGACCTTCTTTTCCAGAACCTCGTCCACGCCGCGGCAGGCGCCTCCTGCGCCTCTGAGAGCCGCTTCCCAGGTGCCCGGCGACATGGTCGTGTCCGCATCAACCCGCGTCACGCCTTCTTCCGGAGCCAGCCGGTGCAACTGGTCGACATAGCTCATCGGGTGGGCGCGGGCGATGTCTTCCAGGGCCGCAATGGGGGCAATGTCCCGCGCAACAGACTGGAACTTTTCATGCTCCAGAATGCGGTCGATGGCCCGAAGGCGGTCGGGCCGCTCAGGATGACCAAGCGGTGTCAGATGGTCGAGATAGGTCGGGTGGTGCAATAGGAGCGTGGACACGGGGCGTTTCCGGAAGGTTTTGTCGTTGTAGGATTATAAAATAGTATCTGAGCGTCCGGCAGCCGTCCTGTCAATTGATGATAGGTCCAATCGTTATGGGATATGTCCGGGGCCTTGGAGCCTACCGTGCAGAATTGGGTTGCCCTCTTGCTGTCTGACGTCAGGGATTTGTGCGTAAATGCAGAACCTGATTGGCCTTTCGGAAACCGAACGGGCACCAGACCGACCAGTGATGCACGTCTGGCCCGATACCCCGTATCGACCTGCGACGCACTCCTGGCCGAAGACCCTCAAAGCGCGGTCAAATAGCTCATCATCAATCAATTGCGCTTGGTTGTCTAATTCCGGCCTCACAGTCAAGTCCCAAGCCCTGTTGCCTCCTCACCAGGTCCACGGTTGTCTTCGAAGTCGCTGCCAGCAGGGTCTGTGG